>NZ_JBFRFX010000047.1:0-49305 GCF_052115045.1 Cupriavidus sp. 2TAF22 | reverse complement strand
GCGTATGAGCGCGGCGGCGCGGCGGTGTGGCTTCGCGCCGACGCCCCGGCGTGCGCGCCGGCCGCGCCGGCCGCGCCGGCCGCAATACGCGCAGCCCATCGCATCCTGCGCGGCGATCTCCCGCCGGTCCAGGTCGCGCTCGCGCACATCCAGCACGTGATCTGGAGCCTGCGCGGAAACAGCGCAGGCTCAGGCCGCGCTCAGTCCTCGGCCACGAACCCCGTGGCTTCCACGATGGGCTTCCACGCGGCGCGCTCGATCTGGATGCGGTGGCGCGCTTCCTGCCCGGACTTGGGCGCCACTTCCAGCCCCAGCGCTTCGAGCTTGGCGGCGGTGGCGGCATTGCCCGAGGCGGCGATGAACATCTTCTCCACCCTGGCCACCACGTCCGGCTGCGTGCCGGCCGGCAGGAAGGCGCCGTACCAGCTGGTGGCGTACTCGTACTGGCTGAAGCCCTGCTCCTTCATGGTGGGCACTTCCGGCAGCGCCTTGGCGCGGCGCGTGCCGCTCACGCCCAGGAACTGCAGCTTGCCGCCCTTGTACAGCGGCATCATGCTGGCCACCGCATCCCAGCCGATCGACACATTGCCGCTGATCACGTCCACCAGCATCGGCGACGCGCCGCGGTAAGCCGCCGGCGTGATGGCAATCCCGGTGGCCTTGCCCAGCGCCACGGTGCCGAGGTGGCCGGCGCTGCCGATGGTGGCCAGGCCAAGGCTGGCGCCGCCCGGGTTGCGGCGCGCCCATTCCACGTACTCCTTCATGTTCTTGTACGGCTGCTGCGCGCCGGCCGCCACCACGGTGGGCACGTCGGTCAGCACGGCGGCGGGGACGAGGTCCTTGTCGGCGTCGTAGCCGAGCTTCTTGTACGTGAGCGGGAAGATGGTGAACAGCGGCGACGGACCGATGAACACCGTCTTGCCGTCGGGCTTGGCGCGCTTGACGTAATCCAGCGCCAGCCGCGCGGAGGCGCCGGGACGGTTCTCCACGATCACGGTGCCGTGCCCGTCCTGGCGCAATTGCTCGGCATAGAGCCGGGCCAGGCTGTCGGCCGCGCCGCCGGGCGCATAGCCGACGATGATGCGCATCGGCTCGCCCGAATCCGCCGCGGACGCCGGGCGGGGCAGGGCCAGCACGGCAACGGCGCAGGCCGACAGCGCCAGGGTGTGGAGCACGAGTTTGCGGCGGGAGGCTTGGATCATGGCGCGGGCGGGTTGTGTCATTCGGGAGGGGGGAAGGGTACGGCTGGCGCCGGCGGCGGGCCGGCGCGCGGTCATGCCTGCGGCCACTGGCCGAGCAGGCCGTGCGCGGATTCGAACAGCGCGGCGGCGCGCAACAGCCCGGCATCGCCGCGGAACTGCCCGACCAGCTGGAAGCCGATCGGCAGGCCGTCGCTGCCAAAGCCGCAGTGCAGGCTGATGGCGGGGTGGCCGGTCATGTTGAACGGCATGGTCCACGGGAACCAGTGCGCGCGCACGTTCTCATAGGCCTGGCCGTCGATGTCGATGGTGCCGAACAGGTCCTGCCCGATGGGCAGCGCGGTGCGCGTGAGCGTGGGCATGGCGAGGAAATCGCCGCGCGCCAGCAGGGCCTGCACGCGCTGGAACAGCTGCGAGCGGTCGAACATGGCCTGCTGGTACTCCACGCCGCTGACCTGCGCGGCCGATGCCACTTGCCTGAGGAAGGTGGCGCTGAGCTGCTCGCCGTGCTCGGCGGCGATGGCGGCGAAGCGCGCGCGCCAGACCGTATGGTTGATGGCCCGCCAGATCGGTTCCACGTCGAAGCCTTCGCCGGAGAACGCCTCCAGTTCCGCGCCCAGGCCGGCCAGCTTCGCCAGGCTGGCCTCGAACGCGCGCGCCACTTCGGCCGCTACCGGCCGTCCCGGCGGCGCCAGGCAGTAGAGGATGCGCTTGCCGCGCAGGTCGCCCTGCGCCTGCGCCGCGCCCGCGTAGTCGGGCTTGGGCACGCCGATGGACCACGGATCGCAGGCATGCTCGCCGGCCATGGCCTGCATCATCAGGCCGGTGTCGGCCACCGTGCGCGTGGTCGGGGTGACATAGGTCTGGTTGCCAAACAGGTCCTGGGCCTGGCTGTGCGGAATCACGCCGTTGCTCTGCTTGATGCCGACCACGCCGTTGCACGCCGCGGGAATGCGCGTGGAGCCGCCGCCGTCGGTGGCCACCGCCAGCGGGGCGATGCCGCTGGCCACCGCCACCGCCGCGCCGCCGCTGGAGCCGCCGCTGGTGCGCGCGGCGCTCCAGGCGTTGCGGGTGCGGCCGAACAGCGGCGAGTCGGTCAGGCATTTCGAGCCGAACTCGGGCGTGGTGGTCTTGCCGATCAGGATGGCGCCTTGCTCGCGCAGGCGCGCCACCGCGACGGCGTCGGTGTCGGGGATGTTGTCGCGGTAGGGCGCCACGCCGAAGGTGGTGCGCACGCCTCGCGTGTTGACCAGGTCCTTGGCCGTGAAGGGGATGCCGTGCAGCAGGCCCAGCGGCTTGCCGGCCATGACCGCCTGCTCGGCCGCGCGGGCCGCGTCCATGGCCTGGTCGGCGCACAGCGTGATAAAGCAGTTCAGTTCGGGCTGCAGGCGCGCCGCCCGTTCCAGCACCGCTTGCACGAGTTCTACCGGGGAGATCTCCTTGCGCGCGATGCGGCCTTGGAGTTCGGTGGCGGACAAGAAGCAAAGCGCATCGCTCATCGGCGGGCGTCTCCAGATAATGTCTCGGAGCGGATCGAAGGCACCGCCATGGCGCGGCCGCGGTGTGACGGTCGCGCCATTAATCGCGGCATCAATCGGGCGTCAATCGGGCGTCAATCGGGCGTCAATCGGGCGTCAATCGGGCGTCAATCGCGCCATTGGTTTTTGGATCCAGAATCCATTCTTTGCAGCTATAGTAGACGTGTGTCATGCGCTTGTAAACCGCGCCGACAAACTCCGGAGTTTCACTGCGCCGCGGCGCTCAGAGAGGCAAATGGCAGAAACGTTCGAATGGCAGGGGCGCACGCGCCTGGTGGAAGAGGTGGCACAGGTGCTGCGCCAGCGGATCTACCGGGGCGTCTATCCGCCCGGCAAGGCGCTGCGCCAGGTGGAGATTTCCGAAGACCTCAAGATCAGCCGCACGCCGCTGCGCGAGGCCCTGCGCATGCTGGAGCGCGAAGGCCTGGTCAGCGCCGAGACCGCGCGCGGCGTCACCGTGGTCAGCGCGGACTTCCGGCAGCTGATGGATGCCTACGCCTTGCGGGAGGTCATCGACGGCCTGGCCGCGCGGCTGGCGGCCGCCCGCGCGGGCAAGCTGGCCGGCGCGCCCTTGCGCGCCATCATCGGCACGCAGCGGGGCAGCCTCGCGCCATGGCAGCCCGAGGTCTATACGGCTGCCAACGTGGAGTTCCACACCGCGATCATCGGCCTGGCATCGAACGAGTACCTGGCGCGGCAGGTGCCCATCGTGCATATGACATCGCAGGTGTTCGCGCCCAGGATCGTGTTCGCGCAGGACCGCGCGCTGGCCGCCATCGGGGAACACGAGCAGATCGTGGCCGCCATCGAGAGCGCGGACGGCGACCAGGCGGAGTATCTGGCCAGGCTGCACATCCGTAACTCGATGGCGCGGCTCAAGGTGCTGGCACGGTCCGCCACGGACGAAAGCGCGGCGACGGGGTCCTGACGGCTGCGTTGCCGGGCCCCTGGCGGGAGAGAGCGCTCAGGGCTGCTGGCCTTCCAGCGTCGGCGGGGTATCCTGGCGCAAGGCCGGGTGATGACGGCTGACGCTTCTCGCCCCGATCAGCACTGCCAGCAGGAACGCCAGGATATATGCAGCAAAGGTGATTGCTTCCATGGTTGACCCTCTCCACTCGCCGTTGTTCTGTTTCTTCTGGTGAGCGACAAGTATGCGTAGGGGCGCACATGCCTGGATACCACTCGGCAGTGGGGGATACGGGTCAGATCGTGCGATTTTCTGACCCGTTCGGGGGAAAAATGCGGCTAAAACCGTAAATCTTCGTGTCGGCGGTGTGAGCCGGCAGGGGCGGCGCTCCGCAAGGACCGGCCGCCGCCCCGAGGCCGGCAACCCGGCTTCAGATTGCGCTCTGCTGCACGGCGCCGGTGGCGAAGAAGCGCTGCAGGTTCTCGAACACCAGGTTGGCCATGGCAATGCGGGTTTCATTCGTGCCGCTCGCGATATGCGGCAGCAGCACGACGTTGTCCAGCGCGAACAGCGCCTGGGGGACCTGCGGCTCGTTCTCGAACACGTCCAGCCCCGCCCCGGCGATGCGCTTGTTCACCAGCGCATCCACCAGCGCCGCTTCGTCGACCACGGTGCCGCGCGCGATATTGATCAGGAAGCCCTGCGGGCCGAGCGCCTCGAGCACGCTGGCCGACACCAGGTGGCGGGTTTCCGGGCCACCGGCGGTGGCGATGACGAGGAAGTCCGCCCACTCGGCCAGCGCCGCCAGCGACGGCTCGTGGCGATAAGGCACGTCGCCCGCCGGGCGGCGGCTGTGGTAGCTCACCTCCATGTCGAAGCCCAGCCCGCGCCGCGCGATCACGCGGCCGATGCGCCCCATGCCGATGATGCCCATGCGCTTGCCGCTCACGCGGGTGGTCAGCGGGAACTGGGCCTTGGGCCATTCGCCGCGCCGCACGAAGCGGTCTGCCGCGCTGAAGCCGCGCGCCACGTCCATCAGCAGGCCGAAGGCGGTGTCGGCCACGCAGTCGTTGAGCACGTCCGGCGTATAGCCGACGGCGATGCCGCGCTTGCGGGCAGCGTCCAGGTCGATCTTGTCGAGCCCCACGCCAAAGCTGGAGATGACCTTGAGCGCCGGCATGGCGGCCATCATGGCGTCGTCGGCGCCGATCGCCGCGCGCGTGGTCATGGCGGTGAACTCGCCGCCGCGGGCGGCCAGGAATGCCGCGGGATCGGTCTCGGCCCAGAACGGGTGGACGTCGTAGTGCTCGGCCAGGCTGGCTTCGAGCGCGGCCGGCAGGCGGCCGTGCTGGAGGAGGCGTTGTTTCATGAAGAGAGATCCCTTGTCGTTGATCGGGTTTGATGGGTTGGCGCCACCGTGGTGTCGATATGTTCAGTCTGCGCTGAGCTTGTTGTCCAGGATGATCCTGGCGTAGCGCTTGCGGTCGGTGGCGATCAGCTCGGCGAACTGCGCCGGCGTGCTGCCCACGGGGATGGCGCCCTGGGCGATCAGTTGCTCGCGCACCGCGGGCATGGCCACCACCTGCTTCACGCCGGCGGCGATCTTGTCGACGACCTCGGCGGGCGTGCCGGCCGGTGCCAGCAGCCCGACCCAAGATCCCGATTCGGCCCCGCTGATGCCGGTCTCGGCCAGCGTGGGCACGTCCGGCATGGCGGGCGAGCGCACCTTGCTGGTCACCGCCAGCGCACGCAGCTTGCCAGATTTCACATGGCCGGCGGTCTCCAGGATGGAGGCGAACAGCATGTCGACATTGCCCGCCATCAGGTCGCTCATGGCCGCGCCGCCGCCCTTGTAAGGCACGTGCAGCATATCAGTGCCGGTGGCGATCTTGAAGATCTCGGCCGACAAATGCGGCGAGCCGCCGCTGCCCGAGCTGGCGTAGGTGAGCTTGCCGGGCTGCGCCTTGGCCAGTGCCACCAGTTCCTTGGGCGTCTTGGCGGGCAGCTTGGGCGTGACCACGATGGCAAACGGCAGCTCGGCCATCAGGCTGACCGGCACCAGCGCGCCGGGATCGTAGCTCAGTTTCTTGTAGAGCGTGGGGTTGATCGACTGCGTGCCGACATTGCCGGCCACCAGCGTGTAGCCATCCGGCCTGGCCCGCGACACCAGCTCCAGCCCGACGTTGCCGGCCGCGCCGGGGCGGTTGTCCACCAGCACCGGCTGGCCCCACAGTTGCGACAGCCGCAGCGCCACCAGGCGCGTGCCCACGTCGGTGCCGCCACCCGGGGCGAAGGGCAGGATGATGGTGACGGGCTTGGTCGGCCAGGCAGCGCCAGGCTGGGCCTGCGCGGCGGGCACGCAGGCGCTCGCGGCCAGGGCGATCAGCAGCGCGCGGCGGCGCAGCGAGGGGGGTGTGAAGGGGCGCATCTTGTCTCTCCGTCTATGCTTGCTGACAACCGGTCTGACAACCGGTCTGACAACCAGTCGCTGGTTGCGTGAAGGCCGGGCTGGTCCTTACTCGGGCTGGATGCCGGCATCCTTGGCCACCTTGGCCCACTTGCCCATTTCCACCTGCACGAAGCTGCCGAACTGCGCGGGCGTGCCGCCGGCCGGCTCGATGCCTGCGTGCTGCAGGCGCTCGCGCAGGTCGGGCGCGGCCAGGGCCTTGTTGATCTCGGCGTTGAGCTTGTCGATCACCGCCTTTGGCGTGCCGGCCGGGGCGAGCACGCCGCCCCAGGTGCTGGTCTCGTAGCCGGGCAGGCCGGCTTCGGCCATGGTCGGCACCTGCGGCGCGATCGACGAGCGCCTGGCGGTGGTCACCGCGAGCGGGCGCACCTTGCCGGCCTTCACCTGCGGGCCGATCGCGGCCACGGTATCGAACATCAGCGACACGCGCCCGCTGGTCAGGTCCGGATGCGCCAGCGTGCTGCCCTTGTAGGGGATGTGGATCATGTCGATGCCAGCCATGCTCTTGAACAGCTCGCCGGAGAAATGCGGCGCGCCGCCCGAGCCGCTCGACGCGAACGACAGCTTGCCCGGATTGGCCTTGCCATAGGCGATCAGTTCCCTGACCGTCTTCGGCGGCAGCGAGGGCGACACCACCAGCATCAGCGGCACCACGTGGGTCAGCGCCACCGGCTCGAAGCTCTTGAGCGTGTCGAACGGCAGCTTCTTCACCATGCTGGGATTGATGGCGTGGCTGCTGGCCACCAGCGCCAGCATGTAGCCATCGGGCGGGGCCTTGGCGACGAGGTCGGTGCCGATGATGCCGGTGGCGCCGGGCCGGTTGTCCACCACCACCGGCTGACCCCAGTCCTCGGTCATCTTCTGGCCCACCAGGCGCGCCACCAGGTCGATGGCGCCGCCGGGCGAGGCGGGCACGACGATGGTGATGGACTTGGTCGGGAAACTGGTCTCGGCGGCGTGCGCGGCGGCCGTCAGCGCCACTGCCGCGACGGCGCCCGCAAGTGTGCGGAGGATGGGGTGGGGGTGATGCTGCATAGTGTCTCCTGCCGTGTTTTTGTGGCTTGTATGGTGGTGTTGCGGTGACTGCGTTGTTTCCTTTGCGGTGGACAGAGGGCTTGGGCTCGTGCAAGCCCAAGCCCAAGCCCTCTCCCCGGCCCCCCTCCCAGGCGCGGGAGCGGGAAGCAAGCCAGCGGTGCCGCTGCGCCGTGCCGCCGTATCAGTCCGCCGTCGCGCCCGATTTCTTCACCAGCTCGGCCCAGCGCGGGATTTCCTTGCTCATGAACGTGGCCAGCTCGGCCGGGCTGCTGCCCACCACTTCCATGCCGAGCTGCTGCGTCATCCGTTGCTGCACGGCCGGCTGCTTCAGGGCACGCACGACTTCGGCATTCAGCCGCTGCACGATGTCCTTGGGGGTGCCGTGCGGAGCGTAGAGCGCCTGCCATGACACCATCTCGAAGCCAGGCACGCCGGCTTCGGCCATGGTCGGCACACCGGGCGCCAGCGCCGAGCGCTTCGGCGAAGTCACGGCCAGTGCGCGCAGGCGGCCGGCCTTGATCATGGCGTCGCCCGCGGTGAGCTGGTCGAACAGGAAGGGCACCAGGCCCGAGGCCACGTCCTGGATCGCCTGCGGGCTGCCCTTGTACGGCACATGGGTCATCGGCACCTTGATCAGCTCGGAGAACAGTTCCCCGGCCAGGTGCGTGGAGGTGCCCGCGCCGGACGAGGCAAAGCTGAGCTTGCCGGGTTGCTTCCTGGCGTAGGCGATCAGCTCCTGCACGTTCTTCACCGGCAGCTTGGCGTCGACCATCAGTACGTTGGGTACGTAGGCGATCAGGCTGATTGGCTCGAAATCCTTGACCGGATCGTAGGAGAGGTTCTTGTAGAGGCTGGGGTTGATGGCGTGCGTGCTGATGGTGCCGCCGAACAGCGTGTAGCCGTCGGGCTTGGCGCGCGCCACATAGCCCGCACCCACCGCGCCGGCCGCGCCGGGGCGGTTTTCCACCACCACCGGCTGGCCCAGCGCCTTGGAGATTTCCTGGCCGATGGTGCGCGCGACGATATCGGTCGAGCCGCCCGCGGCGAACGGCACGACCCAGGTGATCGGGCGCGAGGGCCATTTGTCCTGCGCTTGCGCGGCGCCGCCGAATGCGCCGAGCGTGCCCAGGGTGGCCAGCGCGCAGGCGGCGCCGGCGCGGCGCAATGCGCTTCGCTTGCTGTGATTCATCGTGTCTCCGTCGTTGGCCGCCTTGCCCCGGCGTGTGCGGGGCGGCGGTCTCTTGCGTTTGTCCGCGCTTGTGTGCGCGGCCGTGGAAGTCCTAGCGGCCGTTCGCCTCGCGCCAGGCGGCGAAGTCCAGCCGGCTTTGCTCCTGCGTCGGCGGATAGAGGCCGATGATGGAGCGGCCCTTGTCGACTTCCTCGGTGACGAAGTCTTCGAACGCGGTCATCTCCACGGCCTCGGCCGCGATCTCGTCGGCCAGGTGGCGCGGGATCACGATCACGCCCTCCGCATCGCCCACCATCACGTCGCCGGGGAACACGGCCACGTCGCCGCAGCCGATCGGGCCGTTGATCTCGATGGCCTGGTGCAGCGTGAGGTTGGTCGGCGCGGACGGGCGGTGGTGGTACGCGGGCATGGCCATGCGAGCGATTTCCGGCGAGTCGCGGAAGCCGCCGTCGGTCACCACGCCGGCCGCGCCGCGCCGCATCAGGCGCGTGATCAGGATCGAGCCGGCCGAGGCCGCACGCGCGTCCTTGCGGCTGTCGATCACCAGCACGGCGTCCGGCGGGCATTGCTCGACGGCCTGGCGCTGCGGATGGGCCGGATCCTGGAACACCGTGATCTGGTTGAGGTCTTCGCGCGCCGGGATGTAGCGCAGCGTGAAGGCCTCGCCGACCATGTTGGCGCCTTCCGGGTTGAGCGGATGCACGTCCTGGATGAACTGGTTGCGCAGGCCGCGCTTGAACAGGGCGGTGCACAGGGTCGCGGTGCTGACGGTCTTGAGCAGGTCGCGGGTTTGCTGGCTGAGCGGGTTGGCTTGGGTCATGGCGTCAGGTCAGTAGATGCTGGGCTCGCCGGTGGGCGCGCCGAAGTCGGTTTGCAGGAAGTCGAAGTCGCAGCCGTCGTTGGCCTGGCGGACATGCTTGGAGAACATCCAGCCATAGCCGCGCTCGAAACGCGGTGGCGGCGGCGTCCACTCGGCGCGGCGGCGCGCCAGTTCTTCGTCGGACACCTCCAGGTGAATGCTGCGGCGGTCGATGTCCACGGAGATCATGTCGCCGGTGCGCACCAGCGCGAACGGGCCGCCGACATACGATTCGGGCGAGACGTGCAGGATGCAGGCGCCGTAGCTGGTGCCGCTCATGCGCGCGTCGGACATGCGCAGCATGTCGCGCACGCCTTGCTTGACCAGCTTCTTGGGGATCGGCAGCATGCCCCATTCCGGCATGCCCGGGCCGCCCTGCGGGCCGGCGTTGCGCAGGATCAGGATGTGGTCGGCGGTGACGTCGAGATCGTCGCGCTCCACCGCTTCCTTCATCGACGGGTAGTCGTCGAACACCAGCGCCGGGCCGGTGTGCTTGAAGAAGCGTGGCTCGCAGGCGCTGGGCTTGATGACGCAGCCGTCCGGCGCGATATTGCCCTTGAGCACGGCCAGCGCGCCTTCCTGGTACAGCGCGTTCTCCGGCGTACGGATGACGTCGTCGTTGTAGACCTCGGCGCCGGCGATGTTCTCGCCCAGCGTGCGCCCGGTGACGGTCAGCGCGCTCAGGTCCAGCTTGTCGCTGATGCGGTTCATCAGCGCGGGCAGGCCGCCGGCGTAGAAGAAATCCTCCATCAGGTACTTGTCGCCGCTGGGCCGGATATTGGCGATCACCGGCACGCGCCGGCTGGCCGCGTCGAAGTCTTCCAGGCCGATCTCGCAACCGGCGCGGCGCGCCATGGCGATCACGTGGATGATGGCGTTGGTGGAGCAGCCCATCGCCATGGCCACCGCGATGGCGTTCTCGAACGAGGCGCGCGTCTGGATCTGCTGCGGGGTCAGGTCTTCCCACACCATGTCGACGATGCGGCGGCCGGCCTCGGAACACATGCGGATATGGTTGGCGTCGGCGGCGGGAATCGACGAGGCGCCCGGCAGCGTCATGCCGATGGTCTCGGCGATGGCGGTCATGGTGCTGGCCGTGCCCATCGTCATGCAGGTGCCGTGGCTACGGGCGATGCCGCCCTCGATGCCGATCCATTCGGTCTTGCTGATATTGCCGGCGCGGCGCTCGTCCCAGTATTTCCAGGCGTCCGAGCCGGAGCCCAGCACGTTGCCCTTGTAGTTGCCGCGCAGCATCGGGCCTGCGGGCACGTAGATGGCCGGCACGCCGGCGCTGGACGCGCCCATCAGCAGGCCCGGCGTGGTCTTGTCGCAGCCGCCCATCAGCACGGCGCCGTCGATGGGGTGGGAGCGGATCAGCTCCTCGGTCTCCATCGCCAGCATGTTGCGGTAGAGCATGGTGGTCGGCTTGACCGAGCTTTCGGACAAGGAAATGGCGGGCAGCTCGATGGGGAAGCCGCCGGCCTGCAGGATGCCGCGCTTGACGTCGTCAACGCGCTGCTTGAAGTGCGAGTGGCAGGGGTTGATGTCGGACCACGTGTTGATGATCGCGATGATCGGGCGGTCCAGCCACTCGTCGGGCGAGTAGCCCATCTGCATGATGCGGGAGCGGTGGCCGGAGGAACGCAGGTCGTCAGGAGCGAACCAGCGCGCGCTGCGCAAAGTCTCGGGCGTCTTCTTTCGTGACGTCATTGTCTCTTCCACGGATGTTGTTATGGGGCCTCCACCCGGAGTGGAGGTATGACATCTGATATCGATGGAGCCAATTAAAGCACTAATATATTAGTGTGTCAAACCAGGAAAGTTTCCACTAGAATGCGGGGCAGGGCGCCTCGCCGCCGGTGTACGTGGCCGCATGAACCATAAGTGCACCACAGTGCGCCGCGCTGCGGCCCCGCTTTTCGCCAAACCTGATATTCCGGAGACGCATACCGCCGCCGGAGAAAGATCGCCGCTACCCCGATGGAAGCCACCGCCCCGCAAATCCAGTTCCAGTTCGACCGCACGCGCCATGCCGCGCCGCAGGTGTTCGAGCACATGCGGGACCTGATCATCTCGATGACGCTGACGCCCGGCACCGTGCTGTCGCGCACCGATCTCGCCGCGCAGTACGGCATCAGCCAGACGCCGGTGCGCGACGCCCTCATGCGCCTGAGCGAAGAGGGCCTGGTCGATATCTTCCCGCAGCACGCCACCGTGGTCAGCCCCATCAGCATCGCGCTGGCCCAGCAGGCGCATTTCCTGCGCCGCTCGGTGGAGGTGGAGATCGTGCGCACGCTGGCCGAGGCGCCGGACCCGGCGCTGGTCGAGCGCCTGCGCCTGATGGTGGCGCGCCAGCAGGCGCTGCTGGCCGCCGAAGACTATGCCGAATTCTCCCAGTTCGACCAGGCTTTCCACCGCCTGATGTACGACGCCGCGCAGGTACCCGACCTGTGGCTGCTGGTGCGCCGGCAGAGCGGCCACCTGGACCGCCTGCGCCGCCTGCATCTGCCGATTCCCGGCAAGGCCAAGGCCGTGGTGGCGGACCATACCGCCATCGTCGATGCCATCGCGCGGGGCGATGCCGGCCAGGCGCAGGACTGCCTGCGCCGCCATCTCTCCGGCACGCTGGCCAATCTCGACGAGATCCGCGCGCGCTTCGAGGACTACCTGCAGTAGGTCCGCTTGCGGGCCGCTTCGCATCTCCGTACGCCCGCACCCCGCGCTTGCACGCGTGGATGGCGGCGCGCGTGGAGACGGGCGTCTATCCCTGCGTCCGCTGCCTGCTCGCATATGGCCCTGAGCGGCGCGTCTCAGGCGGGCGTGCGGAACGGCTCCGGGAGCCGCACCAGGCGGGTCTGCCGGCGGCCCAATGCACGGCGCGCCGGTCATCATCAACATTGATGAGAGCCGTGCCGGGAATCCGCGGCAGCGGGCTGCTAAGCGCTCAGGTTGCCGAAGCCCGCCGTGCGCGCCAGCACGATGGCCTGCCCGCGGTTTTCCACTTCGAGCTTGGAGAAGACGCTGGTGATGTGATTGCGCACGGTTTTCTCGCTCAGGCCCAGGCGGGCGGCGATCTGGGCGTTGTCACGGCCTTGCGCGATCAGCTCGACGATGTCGCGCTCGCGCCGCGTGAGCACCGGGAAGACGCCGTCGGCGCCGGCGTGCGTGGGGGGCAGGAAGGCATGGACTTCGTCCAGCCAGCGCAGCCACGCCGGCTCGGTCTCCAGCAGCAGGTGGTTGTCGCTCTCCAGCGGCACGAAGTGCGCGCCGGGAATCATGCTGGCGATCAGGCGGCCTTCGTCGAAGGGCACGCGCGCATCGCGCACGGCATGCAGCACCAGCGTCGGGCAGGTGACCTGCGGCAGCAGCGAGACCACATCGATGTCGTTGAAGATGCGCATGAAGCGCGCCGCGTTGGCGGGAGAGGTGGAGACGCGCTCCAGTTCGTTGAACCACCGGTGCTGCTCGGCAGTGCCGCCGGGAATGAACTGCGTGGTGAAGAACTGGCGGAAGGCCGGGTTCTCCTGGCCCCAGCCGATCTCGGCCAGGCGGTTCATCAGCTCGGCCTCTTCGCGCAGGCGCGGGTCGGGGCTGCGCTTGAGCCTGCCGCGCGCGTAGCCGCCGTGCAGGATCAGGTGGCTGACACGCTCGCTGTGCGCCACCGCGTAGGCCACGGCGATCGATGCGCCTTGCGAAATACCCAGCAGCGGAAAGCGGTCCACGCCGGTCGCGTCGACGATGGTCTCCAGGTCGCGCAGCCAGGCCTCGAAGGAGAGTTCGACATCGCGGTCCGACAGGCCGCAGCCGCGCTCGTCGTAGCGCACCAGGGTGTGCGAAAGCGACAGCTCATTGAGCAGGTGGCTCCACACCGGGCTCTCCACGTCGAACTCCAGGTGGCTCATCCAGTTTGCGGCCTTCACCAGCGGCGGGCCCTGGCCGCTGATGGCGTAAGCCAGCCGCACGCCATCCTGGCTCGTGCATAGGTGGATCTGTTGCTTGCGCGTGGGCATGGCATTCACGCGGGCATGGGTTGACGGCGCGGCCGGCCATGGCTGGGCCGTCGCGCGGGTGACGCCGCGTGCTGCATGTAGATTAGCAAAGGAACACCGCCGCGAAAGGCGCGCGGCGAGGGTCAGGTGACGGTGGCGTGCCACGCGCGCAAAAAGCGCGCGGCACGCCCGCCAGCGCGCAGGGACGGCTGGCATTTATGGCGAAGCGCGCTGGTGGCGCGCTCCGTCTTGTCGCGCGGTGCTATGCCGCGCGTTCATCGTGGCTTGCGCCGCCCCCGTGCTGCAGGGCCGAGACGCACTCGGCGCCACTCGAGTACGGATCGGCCTGGGAGCCGCGGGCGCCGTCCGTGAAGGCATCCCGCTGCCCCATGCGGCCACCGTCCGCATAGGGGTCGCGCGGTGTTGAGCGCAGGCCGTCCTGGTAGGAATCGAACTTGCGCGATATGCATGCCGACAGGCCCTGGCGACCCAGCGCGGCCAGAGGTATGGCCTCGGGGTGCCCCGTACGCGCGCCGTCGACGAAGGCGTCGCGTTGGCCGGTGTGGGCGGGCGCGGCAATGGCGGTGGGTGCGGGTACACGCGCCTCGGCGCGTGCAAGGGCCGTGCAGAGCACGGTAGATGCCAGCGCGGAAGCGGTGAGCAGGGTCTTGGAAAAAATCTGGTGCATCTCGTTCTCCAACTGGGGTTGCCGCCCGGCGATGCGGGTCAGGCAGAGCCTCTGCGGGCAATCTGGTCAAAGCCGGCGCCGCACGGGATGCCCTTGCCGTGCGGTGGCTACCAGCGCCAGCCTGACCAGCCGCCATCCCATCCCTGGCGGGGCTTGCAGCGCTTAGCTGAATGCCTTGTGGTTCTTGATGCCTTGATGTCTCGAGTCCTGGTGTCCGCGGCCTGCCCGGCGGTGCGGTGGCCTTGATGGCGAGGACGTATTGTCGGGCGCCGCCCGCGCCGCAGCCATGAGGCCAGTGTCCCGGTTGGCGGGCATCGGCCGTCCCGGGGCCGGGACATCAGTCCCGCCGCGGGGCGGGAGTCGTCCGCGGCCAGCCTGGAATGTCTCGGATATGCCATGAAACCTTCAACTTGCTGAAACATTAGGCAGTCCGAGCGCTTTGGCGGCGGCAAGCGGGTTTGCAGGTTCCGGAGGTGCTGTTATCCACAGTAATTGTGGATAACGCGGCCCAAAAAAATGGGCTGGAGGCACAGGCCAGGCAGGCTTGTCAAGGTATCGCGCCCGCGCCCGCGACGATGTCCGCCGCTGCCGGCGCGCGCCGGTGAGGGTGCATTCTTGCCCTTGTGTCGCGGCTGCGTATTGCCCTATAGTTCTATTTATAGAACTAAACAAATATACGGAGCGAGACAATGGAGATGACGGCTGGCGCGCTGTCCGGCGTCAAGGTGGTGGATATCACCGCCGTGTTCATGGGCCCTTCGGCCACCCAGATGCTGGGCGACCTGGGCGCCGACGTGATCAAGGTGGAGTCCCCGGAAGGCGATGTCACGCGCGGCATCGGTCCCTGCGGCGACGAGAAGATGGGACCGCTCTACCTGGGCCTGAACCGCAACAAGCGCAGCGTGGTGCTGGACCTCAAGCGCGCCGAGGGACGCGAGGCCTTGCTGCGCCTGGTCAAGGATGCCGACGTGCTGGCCTACAACGTCAGGCCGCAGGCCATGCAGCGGCTGGGGCTGGACTACGAGACGCTGGCCGCGCTGAACCCGCGTCTGGTCTATGTCGGCATGTTCGGCTTCTCGCAGCGCGGGCGCTACGCGCCGCAGGCCGCCTTCGACGACCTGATCCAGGCAGCCAGCGGGCTGCCGCAGGCCGTGGCGATGGGCAGCGGCGACATCCCGCGCTACCTGCCCATCACCATCGCCGACCGCTCGGTGGGGCTGTACGCCTTCGGCGTGATCTGCGCCGCGCTGTACGCGCAGGCGCGCACCGGCCGCGGCCAGCGCGTGGACGTGCCGATGTTCGAGACCATGGTGCCCTATGTACTGGGCGACCACCTCTACGGCGAGACCTTCGTGCCGGCGCGCGGCGGCTTCGGCTACCCGCGCCTGCTCTCGCCGGAGCGCCGGCCGTACAAGACGCGCGACGGCCACGTCTGCTGCCTGATCTATCACGACCATCACTGGCGCACCTTCCTCAAGGCCATCGGGCGCGCGGACCTGTTCGACACCGATCCGCGCTTTGCCAGCATCACCACGCGCACCGCCCATATCACCGAGCTGTACGCCATGGTCAGCGACGAGATGGCCAGGCGCACCACCGAGGAATGGCGCGTGCTGCTCAGGGAAGCCGATATCCCGGTCTTTCCCATGCATACCTTCGAGACGTTGCTCGACGATCCGCACCTCGGCGATATCGGCTTCTTCCGCGAGACCGAGCATCCCGGCGTCGGCCGCATCCGCGAGATGGCGGTGCCGAGCGAATGGTCTGGCACGCCGCCCACCAGCCGGCGCCATGCACCCGCGCTGGGCGAGCACAGCCGCGAAGTGCTGCGCGAGGCGGGCTACCACGACACCGACATCGATCGCATGATGGCAGCCGGCAGCACGGGCGAGCCCGCGAAGGCTTGAGCGAGCATAAAAAGGAGACAGGCAAAGATGAATGCAAAGACCACGGCTGAGCAAGCCGCCCGCACCGTTCGCATTGGCGGCGCTTCCGGCTTCTGGGGCGACAGCAGCGTGGGCGCCCCGCAACTGGTGCGCCACGGCGATATCGACTACCTGGTGTTCGACTACCTGGCGGAGCTGACCATGTCGGTGCTGGCGGCGGCGCGCCTGCGCAAGCCGGAACTGGGCTACGCCACCGACTTCGTCGCGGTGACGATGAAAAGCCTGCTCAGGGAGATCGCCGAGCGCAAGATCCGCGTGGTCAGCAATGCCGGCGGCATCAATCCGCAAGGCTGCGCGCAGGCGCTGGCCGCCATCGCCGCGGAGCAGGGCATCGACGTGCGCATTGCCGTGGTGGAAGGCGACGATGTCATGCCGCTGCTGCCCGCGCTGCGCGAGGCCGGCGTGACAGACATGCAAAAGGGCCTGCCGCTGCCGGACAAGCTGGTGAGCGCCAACGCCTATCTCGGCGCGCTGCCGATCCGCCAGGCGCTCGACGAGGGCGCGCAGATCGTCATCACCGGCCGCTGCGTGGACAGCGCGGTCACGCTCGGCGTGCTGATGCACGAATTCGGCTGGGGGGCCGGCGACTACGACCGGCTGGCGCAGGGCAGCCTGGCCGGGCACATCATCGAGTGCGGCTGCCAGGCCACCGGCGGGCTGCATACCGACTGGGAAAGCGTGCCGGACTGGCCCAATATCGGCCACCCGGTAGTGGCGTGCCGCGCCGACGGCAGCTTCCTGGTGGGCAAGCCGCCGGGCACCGGCGGGCTGGTCAGCACCGCCACCGTGGGCGAGCAGATCCTCTACGAAATCGGCGATCCCGCCGCCTACCTGCTGCCCGACGTGACCTGCGATTTCACCGCCGTGACACTGGCGCAGGCCGGCCCGGACCTGGTCGAGGTCAACGGCGCGCGCGGCCGCGCGCCCGGCGGCCAGTACAAGGTATCGGCAACCTATGTCGACGGCTTTCGCTGCAATGCGCAGCTCTCCATCGTCGGATTCGACGCGGTGGCCAAGGCAGAGCGCACCGCGCAGGCCATCCTCGCGCGCACGCGCACGCTGTTCGCCGGGCATGGCCTGGGCGACTACAGCCGCACGCATATCGAAGTGCTCGGCGCGGAATCGTGCTACGGCCCGCACGCGCAGACACGCCACACGCGCGAGGCCATCATGCGCCTGGCCGTGATGCATCCCGAGAAAGCCGCGCTGGAACTGTTCGCGCGCGAGATCTCCGCGGCCGGCACCAGCTGGTCGCCCGGCACCACCGGCTCGGGCGGCGGCCGGCCCAGCCCTTCGCCCTCGATCCGGCAGTACGCCTTCCTGCTCGACAAGACCCGGCTATCGCCCACCGTGCTGATCGATGGCGAGCGCAAGCCGGTGGCCATGCCAGCCGCGTCGTCCRCCGAAGGCGGGCGGCCCGCGCAGGTTGCCCTGCCCGATGCGCTGCCGCCCGGCGGTGATTTCGAGGAAGTGCCGCTGATCCGCCTGGCCTATGGCCGCAGCGGCGACAAAGGCGATATCTCCAATATCGGCCTGATGGCGCGCCGCCCGGAGTATCTGCCGTGGTTGCGCGCGGGCGCCACCACCGAGCGCGTCGCGCAATGGCTGGGGCACCTGGTGAAAGGACCGGTCACGCGCCACGACCTGCCCGGCATCCACGCCATCAACCTGGTCTGCGAAGAGGCCCTCGATGGCGGCGGCATGGCCTCGCTGCGCAACGATCCGCTCGGCAAGGGCATGGCGCAGATCCTGCTGGGCATGCCGGTGCGCGTGCCGCGAGGCTTGTTGTCGTGAACCGTGCCGCGCAAACGCCTTCAGCGCAGCTGCCCGAGGACGGCGGCGGCGTGGCACGCTATCGCCAGCTGGCCAGCGTGCTGCGCCATCGCATCGTGTCAGGCGAGTGGCCGCTGGGACATCGCCTGCCCACCGTGGAGCAGCTCGCACAGGCCTATGGCATTGCGCGCGTCACGGTGCGGCAGGCCTTCGCCGTGCTGGCGGAAGAAGGCCTGGTCAGCAGCCAGCGCGGGCGCGGCACGCACGTCACGGGCCTGCCGCCGGGCCCCAGCGCCGGCATGCGCTCGGTGATCAACGACGAGCTGGTCGGCGGCAGCGACCTCGAAATCCGCATCCTGGAAAAGCGCAAGGACGTGCGCCTGCCGGCCGGCCTGCCCACGCGCGGCACGCCGCTGGACCAGTATGTGCTGCTGCGCAAGCTGCATCTGCATGATGGCGAACCGTTCTGCCTGATCGAGTTGTACGTGGCTGCCGCGGTCTTCAACCAGTTTCCGCGCGGCGCCGAGAAGCACCGCAAGATCGCGCGCCTGCTGCGCGAGGCCGTGGGCGAGCGCCTGGGCATGATGCACCAGACCATGACGGTGGAACCGGCCGACTACGCGCTGGCCCGCGAGCTGGCCTACGGCTTTGCCGCGCCCATCGCCAAGATCGTGCGCACCACGCTCGACACCGACGGCAACGTGCTCACCGCCGGCTGCTTCTGGTATCGCGGCGACCGCTTCATCCTCGACGTGGAATTCCCGGCGCAGCTCACCGAACGCTATCCGGCGCTGGCCGTACCCGACAGCCGCAGCTGACGCGGGCGCGACCCGCAAATCCGACAGATGCCGAAAAGGCACGCAAGGAGACAAGATGAACAAGCCGTACCCTTCGCGCAGGCTTGCCGGCCTGCTGCTGCCGCTGTTCATGCTGGGCGCCGCGCCAGCGCAGGCGGCCACCGACTACCCCGCCAGGCCCGTGCGCGTGATCGTGCCGTTCCCGGCGGGCAGCGGCACCGACAGCAGCGCGCGCTACGTGGCCGAGGCCGTCACCGGCCAGACCGGCAAGACGGTGGTGGTGGACAACCGGCCCGGCGCCAACGGCTTCATCGCCGCGCAGGCCGTGGCCGGCGCGCCCGGCGACGGCTACACCATGCTGGTCACCACCAACACCACGCATGCGGCCAATGCGTCGCTGTTCAGGAAGCTGCCCTACGACCCTGTCAAGGACTTCGCGCCGGTCTCGCTGATCGCCCGCAGCGGGCTGGTCCTGGTGGTGCCGCCCGACAGCCCGGTGCATAGCGTGGCCGACCTGACGGCGCTGGCCAGGGAGAAGCCCGGCAAGCTCACCTTCGCCAGCGGCAGCTCGTCCACGCGCATCGCCAGCGAGTTGTACAAGATGATGGCCGGCGTGCAGGCGCTTCACGTGCCGTACAAGGGCGTGCCGGCGGCGCTGACCGACCTCATGGGGCATCAGGTGGATTTCATGATCTCGGACGTGTCGCCCGCCATGACGCTGATCCAGGGCGGCAAGCTGCGCGCCGTCGCGGTCACCACCGCGCAGCGGCATCCGGTGCTCAAGGACGTGCCCACCATGGCCGAGAGCGGCCTGCCCGGCTACGAGATGGTGGCCTGGTCGGCGGCATTCTTTCCCGCCGCCACGCCCAGGGCCGTGGTGGAGCGCATGAACCAGCTGGTGCGCAAGGGCCTGGCGGATCCCAGGGCGGCCGACTACTTCGGCCGCACGGGCGGCGAACCCGCGCCGTCGTCGCCGGACGAACTGGCTGCCTTCGTGCGCAGCGAAACCGCGAAATGGGCGAAGGTGATCAAGGCGGCGGGGATCGAGCCGGAGTGAGCACCGCTGCCCGGCCGGCGAGCGTCGCCTCGGCGCCGCCTCAGAACTGCTTGCGATACACCACGAAGCCCGATTTCTCCGCCACCTTGTCATAGAGCCGCATGGCCGTCTCGTTGGTCTCGTGCGTCTGCCAGTAGACCCGCTTCGCTCCCGCCGCCGCGGCGCGCTGGTAGACGGCCTCGATCAGCGCGCGGCCCACGCCGGTGCCGCGCGCGGCATCGGCGGTGAACAGGTCCTGCAGGTAGCAGCTCGGTCCGATCTGGATGGTGCTGCGGTGATACAGGAAGTGCACCAGGCCCAGCAGTTGCCCGCCGCGTTCGGCCACCAGCGCGTGCATCGGCTCGTAGGCATCGAAGAAGCGCGACCACGTCATGCGGGTGATGTCTTCCGGCAGCGCGGTCGGCCCCTTGCGGCCGTAGAAGGCGTTGTAGCCATCCCAGAGCACCTTCCAGGCCGGGTAGTCTTCCGGGCTGGCGGGGCGGATCAGGATCGGGTCGGTCACGGTGTCATCCTCATGGGTGGGGTGGTGGGCGGGCGGGTACGACAACACACACATCGGGCGGCCAGCGCCAGCCGCCGGCTCGGGCGGCCAGCTCAGGCAGCCGTGTTCGATACCGGCGGCGTGTAGCGGGCCTTGCCCGCGCGCTTGGCTTCGTACAGCGCCATGTCGGCGCGCATGAAGAGTTCGTTGGCGGTCTGGCCGTCGTCGGGGCGGTGCACGGCGATGCCGACGCTGGCCGTCGCCACGATGGTATGGCCTTCGATGAAATGCGGGCGCTGGGCGGCATGCACGATGGCCTGGGCAATGCGCTCCAGGCTCGCCGTGCTGGCGGCGTCGTCCAGCACGATGCCGAACTCGTCGCCGCCGATGCGCGCCACGCCGTCGCCCGCGCGCACGCAGGCTGACAGGCGCTCGCCGAAGGCCGCCAGCAACTGGTCGCCCACCGCGTGGCCGTAGCTGTCATTGATGGTCTTGAAGTCGTCCACGTCCACCAGCAGCAGGGCTGCGTTGAGGCCGCTGTTGCCGGCGCACGCCATGGTCTCGGCCAGGCGCCGGTCGAAGCCCTTGCGGTTGAGCAGGCGCGTCAGGTGGTCGGTCAGGGTCTGCGCTTCCAGGCTGCGGATCTTCTGGCGTTCGGTGGTCACGTTGCGGGCGAACATGTACAGGCCCTGCACGGTGTCGCGCGCGTCGTTCCACGCGGGCTGGTAGGTGACTTCCATGCACTCCGCGCCTTCCTGGCCTTCGAGGCTGAAGGTGATCGACGCCCCAAGGTAAGCCTGCGCCAGGTAGGGCTGCGATGCCAGGTACGCGGGCGTGCCCCACAGCTCCCGCACGGTCAGGCCGACGATCTGCCGCACGGGCAGGTCGAAGCGCTGCGCGTAGGCCTCGTTGACGAAGACATAGCGCTCTTGCGTGTCGATGAACGAGACAAAGTCCGGCACGTGGTTGGCGATGGCCTCGATGCGCTTCTCGCTCTCGGCGGCGCGGTCCTTGGCGGCGCTGAGCGCCGCCTCGCGCTCGGACAGCTGCTGCATCACCGTGCCGAAGGTGGTGGCCAGCTCGCCGATCTCATCGTTGCGCCCGGTGGGCAGCGCGGCCAGCGCGGCCGGATCCTTTGGCACTTCGCCCACCACGCGATGCAGCAGCTCCAGCGGCGCCAGCAGCCGGCGTATCACCAGCCACATCAGCAGCGCCGCCAGCACCAGCGAGAAGCCGGCGCTCACGATGGTCTTGTGGCGCGCCTCGATCAAGGGCGCATAGGCTTCGCTGGCCGGCAGCACGGACACGACCTCCCAGCCGTTGGCCTCGAGCAGGTAGCGCGCCACCACAGGCTGGGTGGGATGCAGGGGTTCCCAGTCGGTCTGCGGCACTTCGAGCCCGCAGCTCTCGCCCAGCGCCTTGGCCGGCGTCATGACCTTCCATGGCTCGGCATGCATGGCGTAGCGCGGGTTGCCGCCGGAGGAAACCAGGCAATAGCTGCCGGTGAGCCCGACCCGGCTATGGGCGATCTGGTCGAGGAAATTGCTTTCCGAGAAGTTCAGCGCGCCGCCCACCACGGCCAGCAGCTTGCCGTCGGGCGCGCGCAGCGGCACGGCCAGCACCACGCCGGGAGAGTCGCTCAGCCTGCCGCGCAGCAGGTCGGACATGGCAAATTCCGCACCGTGGGCGACGTCGCGGAAGTAGTCGCGGTCGGCCAGGTGGATGCGCTGCCCGTCGGGCACGGCGGTACTGAATGCCATGTCGCCGTCGGGCCAGGCGAGGAACACGGCATTGAACATCTGCGGCATGGCCACGGCGTCGGCGGCGAAGCGCTTCATGGTGGCGGGCGGCTCGCCGAGCATGGGCTGGAGCTGGTGTGCCAGGCGGCGCAGGGCCGTGGCGCGCATCTCGAACTTTTCGTCGAGCTGTTCGGCGACCAACTTGACCAGCGTCTCCTGCTGCGCCTGGCGCAGTGCCTTGAGACCCTGGAAGGCGTAGTACTGCGCAAAGAGCGCGCGCGCCAGGACGATAAGCGTCACCACGACCGCGGTCGCGATGGCCACCCGATATTTTAAAGAGTGCCGCATGGTTATCTTATTCTTCGTGTGCGGATTAGTCCTGCTGCCAGGCTTGGCTCAGCCCGGCTGCCCGTCCTCCGCCGCGGGCGACTGACCCGGTTCACAGGTTAGCAGAAGCAGGGCTACGGACCGGGCTTGCCGCAGCCTCGCGGCAGGGTATGCGTGACGCATCAGGCGCTCGCGGTGACGCGGCCGGCTCCCATGTGTGGAGTGCAGGGCTAGAATGCGGCATTCTTCCAACAGTTTTTTCTTGTCCATACATTCCTTGCGCCGCGCTTCGGCGGAGAGCCGTCATCCATGAACCTCGATCCCGTGCTACGTTTTCTGCACATTGCCGGCGCCACCCTGTGGGTGGGCGGCATGTTCTTCGCCTATGTCTGCCTGCGTCCGGCGGCGGGCAGCCTGGAGCCGCCGCAGCGGCTGCGCCTGTGGCGCGGCGTGTTCGCCCGCTTCCTGGCGTGGGTGTGGGTGGCCGTCATCGTCATTGCCTGCAGCGGCGCGGTCATGATCGCGCGGGTCGGGTTTGCCGCCGCGCCGGTCCACTGGCATCTCATGCTTGGCACGGGCCTGCTCATGATCCTGATCTTCGTCTACGTGTTCGCCGGCCCCTACGGCGCGCTGCGGCGGGCCGTGGACGCGCAGGACTGGCCATCCGCGGGCGCCGCGCTCGGGCGTATCCGGCAGGCGGTCGGGCTGAACCTCCTGCTCGGCGTGTTCACCATCGCCGTGGCGACCCTCGGCCAGATCCTGCGCTAGATCTTGCGTTAGATCCTGCATTAGATCCTGCGTTAGATCCTGCCCTGGATCTCGCGCCTGGCCCCGGGCGCGCCGGAACCGGAACGCCACGCCTGGCCTTGCGGCTCAGGCCGCCTCCATCACTGCCTCCACCCGGTTGCGGCCCGCGCTCTTGGCGCGGTAGAGCGCCAGGTCCGCGCGTCCGATGCCGGCATCGAGCCGGCTCTCGGTCTTGTCGACGCTGGCCACGCCGATGCTGATGGTGAGGTCGGCAACGCGCCTGCCGAAAAAGCGCGACGAGGTGACCCGCAGGCGTTCGGCCAGGGCCAGCGCGGCCGCCATGGTGGTGCGGGGCAGCAGCACCAGGAACTCTTCGCCGCCGAAACGGCCCGGATACGCGCCGGGCGGCAGCTCGCGCTTGAGCATGGCCGAGAAATCGCTCAGCACGCGGTCGCCTTCGGCGTGGCCCATGCTGTCGTTGATGTGCTTGAAATGGTCCAGGTCGATCAGCAGCAGCGCCATCTCGCCGCCATGTTCGGCCATGCGGGCCAGCTCTTCCTGGCCGGCATCGTAGAGCGCGCGGCGGTTGAGCAGTTGCGTAAGCGGGTCGGTCCTGGAGAGCACGTCGAGCTCCACATGCAGGCGCCGGGTGATGACCAGCATGAAGGCGACCGCCAGCGCCAGGTCCATCAACGTGTAGGCGCACAGGTAGATGGTCTGGATCACGTCGGCGGTGGCGAACAGTTTCTGCTCGGTCAGGCCCGTGAACAGGCTGGCCACGCAGCGTGCCACCATCACCACGGTCTGCACGAGCAGCAGGCAGCCAAAGAAGCGCGCGCTGAAATGGCGTCCGCCATGGCGCATCACCAGCACGCATTGCGTGCCGAAGAAGACCGACATGAGCAAGGTCACGATGGTGACGCGCGCATCATAGTCGGCGCGTCCATAGACAAACCACGCCAGCAGCAGGGTAGCCAGCACGACCACGATGGCCGCGGGCTTGCGCGCCTGCGGCCGGCCGTAGAAGGCCTGCGTGCCGAGCATCCACAGCGCCACCGCGCCGAGCAGCAGGGCGTTGCCCGCCACGATGGAGATCCAGTCCGGCGCGATATCGCGCAGCCAGAACAGGATCGGCGTGACCACCAGGACCAGCGAGCCGGCCACCCACTGGCCGATGCCCTTGATGCTCCGGGGAAAGCTGTTGTACGCGGACAGCAGCACCACGGACATCAGGGCCGACATGATCGATGCAAGGAAGACCGTCGTCTTGAGATCAAGCTGCGGCATCGCGGTGCGCACATCCCTGGCAGTGGCAAGCGGCCATGTTAACAAAGACCGGTGCCAGTTGGCATTACGTGGCAACCCTGCATGGACCCGTGCAGGCACGCTTCGCGCACCCCGGGCGCCGGCGGCATCCCGCCCGCGGATATTGGCCGATGACGGCCCGCCGATCTTATTGTTATAATTTTTATATCAAAAAAACAAACGGCGCATGACAGGCCGTCGATCGGCGCAGCGGGCTTGATGGTGCGGGCAATTGCAAGGGGAGCGGCATGAGTGACGGGAGTGAAGGACAACCCGCCTGGACCGGGGCCGGTGACCGGGCACGGTTTCCGGCGTGGCAGGACGCGATGACGACTGCGGGCCGGCGACCGCCAGCGCCGGCGCGCGGCTATCGGGAAGCCGATCCGCACAACCAGCAAGCGGCCATATCGAGCCAGTGCCTGGACGCCTACCTGGGCTCGTACTCGGGCATGGCAGGAAATCCTTCGGCTGATCTGTGGTTCTGCGATGTCAGGGCCCATGCCGAACCGGCGCCGCTCGCGAGCCTGCTGGCGCCGGTGGCCGCGCCGCTGGTCTGGGACACGGATTTCCGAATGCGGCACAGCGAGATGCTCGCGCGCTGGGCCACCCAGCAGAAGCTCGCACGCATCGCGGCAGCGGTGCGCAGTGCCGCGGATAGCGTGGAGCCGTGCGAAGCGAAACAATATTTCGAACAGCGCCTTTATGGCCCCTCGGGCCACGAGTTCAAGCTCTCGCTGTTTCCGCTGCCAACGCTCGAGGCCGGCGCAAGAGGCTGGACCCGGCTCTATGGCCACCAACCCGTGCTCAATCCGCAGGAGCGCTACCTCGGCCTGTGCCGCGAAGGCAGCCGCTTCAGGTTCATCGCCGCGCTGCGCCGGCAGTGGCAGCCCAAGGTGATCGTCTGCCTGGGCAGCCGCAACACGGACGATTTCCTGCAGGCATTCGGATTTGCCGATGCCCCGCAGACGGAGCATGTCCTGCAGCCGGCGGACCAGGGCAAGCCGATACAGGTATGCGTGGACGGGCCTACCACCTTGCTGATATGCCCGCCGCTGAGCGGCGCATCGGGGCTGAACTCGGACGTCCTGCAGACCGCACTGGGAAGATACATTGCCCGGTTGATGTAGAACCTGCTTGTAGAGCCTGCTTGTATAGCCTGCCTGTAGATCCTGATCCGGCGGCTATTTCACGCCGGCGGCATCCCTGGCGCTTCGCGGTACTTCAATACGAAAGGTCGTTCCATTCTCCGCCGTCGAAGTAACCGACACGTTTCCGCCATGCATCGTTGCAACGTCCCGGACGATGAAGAGCCCTAAGCCGATGCTGCCCTGGATCTTCATGTCAGCTTCGCCGGACGAGGCTTGCGTGAATGGATCAAAAACCCGAGCCAGCGAGCCAGGGGGAATCGGGTGGCCCTGGCTATGAATTTCCACTGACACCGTATCCTTGTCCCCGCGTGTGGTAATGCCTACCGGCGCGTCCACTGCCCCGTGGTCCATGGCGTTTCGCAAGAGGTTGTACACCGCTTGCCTGAGCCGGTGGGCGTCCCAGCGCCCTATCGTATTGCCGTCCAGCCGGGCGACAAGCTGGCGATCCGGGGAGAGCGTTTGCGCGTCGCTTATCGCCTCTTCGCAGATGCGCGACATCGATACGTCGGAGAGGGAAAGGGGCCGGTAGCGGTCAAAATGGATGCTCACGAATTCCAGCAGTTCCGCAGCCAGCTCATTCATTTGCCTCACCGATCTTCCGATGCGCAGGACCGCCGCCCTCGATTGCTCTCTGAGATCGGGGTCCATTTCGAGAAGGCGTATGTTCAGCAGGGCCGTGTTGATCGGCCCGCGAAGATCGTGACCCAGTACCCCGACAAAAATGTCACGAGAGCGATCGAGTCCGGCGACATAGGCGTTTGTGGATTCGCCCAAGGCCCGGTCCAGCGCGGCATGGAAATAAGCCATATCCGCGATTTCCTGCTGCAGCCACGAGTGCCGCACCTTCATCCACTCGCTGACCACGACGCTCCGAAGTACCCGGTATTCGGACTGAAGCTCCAGCAGGGAGTAGCCAGTCGCAAGCCGTTGGCCACCGTGATTGGAGGGGACGATTTCGGTACTTGCAGGCTGGACAGGCACGTCGGAACGGAAAGCGCCGGCCTTCTCCAGCCGTGTTGCGATTTCAAGGAGGATCTTGCGGGTGAGGTCCCGGCGCGCGGCCGCTCCAATCGGACTGCCGGATGAGCCGGCATCATTCAACTCCCGCTCCCAGGCCGTCAATATCGCTTCGATATTGGCTCGCATGAATTCATGTAGGCGCATGTTGCCCTCGGCCGCTCTGGAAGTTTGAGAACGCAGGGAGTGGATCGGTGAGCGAGCGCAGTGTGCCTGCCTACGCACTCCAGCCACTCAGGTCCAGGCTTTATTCTAAGCACTGCGCAAGCTGCGGTACACGGCCGGCACCAGATTTGGGCGGGCCGAAGCGAGTCGCGGCGGCATATTGAGCGCGCGCCGCCCGCTAGCTGCGCAGACTCCGCGCGCCAGCGCCGCGCGAGGGCAGCAGCCAGAGCACGGCCTTCATGGCGTAGATGACGATCAGCGTGCCGGTCAGGTCGCCAACGAACATGACCAGGAAACCGCGAATCAGCTCGGCGGGAACGATGTGGTCGGCGTGCAGGGCAAACCAGATGTGATGCAGCAGGGGGCTGGCGATTGCATATGCCACAACGCATGCCAGCAGCCGCGCCGGCGTCAGGTTTGTCAGCGATGCGTGCAGGCCAAAACTGTGCCGGGCAAGCCGGTAGACCAGGTACGGCGCAACGCTCGCCAGGATTCCCCCCATGAACGCGCGTGCAAAGTCATTGGGGAAAAAGTAGAAGAAGCTCACCGCCCAGGACACGATCAGCAACCCCAGCGCGCCGGCCTCGCCGAACAGCAGGGTGCTCAGCAGGCGTATCCCCGCCGGCAGGTAGACCCAGTTAATGCCCGGCACAAACTCCAGTTGCCGGAAAAGCCACTCGTTGAGGGCGAGCGTCAAGACAAACATGGCAATTGTGGCGAACACCATACTCAATTGCAGGCGGACATGGGGCATTGCCGTAAAATGCGTCGGGGCATATTCAAAATGGGGCCTGATGATAGTCGATCCCGCTTACAGCAAGCCGCAACCCATTTCCGGCAGGATATCGTCGTGACGCGGCCGGCCGATATCTACCTGCGCTTTCTCCAGTTGGCGGAGGCATTGCGAGGACTCCCCTCGCTGCCGGCGCTCGATCCCCTCGAAGAGCGGATTCTCGAGCTGATCGCGCGTGCCAGCCAGACGCAGGAACGGCTGTCGGTCAGGGACATGATGGCCAGGAACGAACTGGGCTCGCCTGCCACGCTGCACGCCCGCCTGAAATCCATGCGCGAGAAAGGCTGGATCATGCTGACGGACACGGAAGACACTCGCCGCAAGCAACTCGGGCTCACGCCCGAAGCGCTGCGCCATTTCGACAGGCTGTCCGAGTGCCTGGTGAACGCAACGAAAAAATCCTGAGGGTTTGCCGCTGCGTGGCGCGCGGGGAAGGCGAATCCGCTGGCTTCCCCACTCACTGCCTCGCCTGCTAGCCCGCCTGCGATTCCTTGGCGGGGCCGCGCGCATTCCTGCGTCGCAGCGTCTCGCTGGCCACCGATTCGGACAAGAACAGCCACAGCGTGCGCACGCGGATCACCCCGTCGCCCGGGCCGTCATGCGTGAGCCGGCCCGCCACTTCCTCCAGCTTGTCGAACATCTCCGGGCGCAGCTGCCCGCGCAGCACCGCCAGCCGGGCCCCGGGCACGGCCACCTCGTCACGGTTGCCGAACACGCGGCGCTCGACAAAAAACAGCACCGCCGCCAGCGCCGCCGCGCCGATCCCGATGTTCGCCATGGCCTCGAGCTCGAAGCTGCTGGCAGCAAAGCACAGCACCGCCACCACCGCGAGCGTCACAAAGGCCGCGCGCAGCAGCACAAAGGCACGCGGATGCGAAACAGCGCGAGCCAGGTCACGCACGGCGTCGATCTCGTCTTGCTCCAGCACGTTGAGGACATTGGTGGTCGAAACTTTCATTGTCTTGTTCTAGGTTTGGTTTCGTGAGGTGCGCTGCCAAAGTCACATGCGCGGGGAGAGCCGGCAGTGTATACGCATGGCGGCAAGGACGCTGCGCGCGTGGAATCTGCGCCGCATTGCGGAAATCGGCCGGCCTCGGGTGCCAGGATCGCCTACGGACAGTTGCGGGCGCTTAACGGAGATATTAGCCCGCAGGCCGTCGCGGTCAACTCTCCCTTTGCCCTAGCTCTGTCATCCATTCGGCTGGGCGCGGCGCATGTGGCGAGAGAGGACAACGCAAAGAGGCGGGCGTGGACAGCAGGACGCGCGAGAAGCCGGGCGGCAGGGCAATCCTGCCGCCGGCCTCAAGGCGTCAAGGCGTCAAGGCCTCAAGCCCTCAAGGCGTCAAGGCCTCAAGGCGCAAGGCCGGGCACGCGCGGCACCCGCTGCGACCTCACATTGAAGTGCGGCTCGCCAAACACCTCCAGCAGTCGCGCAATCTCGCGCGCCGAATTCGCGCGCGTGGTGCGGATCTCGCTAAGCCGGCGCGGCGCCGCGGCCGCGCCCACCAGGAAATGCCGCCGCACCGTCAGCAGCGACTCACCCGGCGGTGGAATCAGCACGGGACGCGCGTCCTCATCCTTATAGCTGCCGTAAATCCAGCCCGATGGTGTCAGGTGTGCCTCGATCCAGGCCTCGCCCGACGCAAACGTATCCGGCGCAACCGCGCCGCGCTTTACCATGGCTTCCTGCATTTTGCTGCCTCTCATACGTACGTCACGCATCAGTGGCCCCAAGCGGCCACCGGTCCGCCATGTGCCATGCGGACCGTGTCGTGTCTGAGAAGAATTCTGCGGCTGCGCTCCCCATGCGGGTACCCCGCCTTGGTAGGTGGCGCGCACGCAAAGGGTATCAATGTCTGCGCGACGCGGCATCCGCTGCGCAAGTCAATGGCAGGCCGACCCGGCCATCGTCGTTCTATCCCCACCTAAGCGTGGGTCCCACCAAAGCAGGGTAAGAGCGGTCGGCACGCCCATCAATAATCCACCCCGGCAAGCTTGACCCCTTGCTAATTCCCGATAGGGTGTAGGCACTCCCCGCGCCTACACCCTCTTTTTTTGGGGCGATCAACGAGGAATTCCGGGGAATGCGCCCTCGTCGCGGTAGCCGTAGGCCACCTGCCGAGCGCCTTGAGCCGCAAAAGCAGGAAGGGAAACCCGCGGGGTTTCCCTTCCCGGTTGGTTCGCTGCACACGATCAATGCACGTTCAGCGCACG
Organism: Cupriavidus sp. 2TAF22; assembly: GCF_052115045.1. Lineage (NCBI taxonomy): Bacteria > Pseudomonadati > Pseudomonadota > Betaproteobacteria > Burkholderiales > Burkholderiaceae > Cupriavidus > Cupriavidus sp. 2TAF22. Next base: position 19,925 of record NZ_JBFRFX010000047.1, on the reverse strand, counting down.
TTCAGCGCAAGATCAGCGCAGGGAACCCGCCCCCCTTAAGCCGCCACCGCGGCCGACAGATCCCGCGCCCCGCCCAGCGAACTCCCCCCGTCCACCGGAATCACCGCCCCCGTCACAAACTGCGCGCGCGCGGAACTGAGAAAGCGCGCCATGTCGGCAATGTCCTCCACCGCGCCAAAGCGGCCCAGCGGGATCGATGCCTGCATGCGCGCCAGCGCCTCGGGCGTGGGCGCCAGGCGGCGCACGCCTTCGGTGTCGCCGATCGGGCCCGGCACGATGGAGTTCACGCGGATGCCGTCACCACCCCATTCCATCGCCAGCACGCGGGTCAGCATGTCCACGCCGGCCTTGGCCGCGYAGACATGCGCCTGGTAGGGCGTGGGGTTGTAGGCCTGCGGCGCGGAGATACTGAGCACCGACGCGCCCGGCTTGCGCAGGTACGCATGGGCCGCGCGCAGCACGTTGAAGGTGCCGTTGAGGTCGATGTCCACCACCGTGCGAAAGCCCTTGGCGGACATGCCCAGCGCCGGCGCCACGAAGTTGCCCGCGGCGCCGGACACCAGCACGTCGATATCGCCAAAGGCTTCATGCGCCTGCGCCAGCGCGGCGGCAATGGCCTCGGCGTCGCGCACGTCGGCGGCCAGGCCCAGCGCGTCGGCGCCCAGCGCGCGCAGCGCCTCGGCGGCGGCCTGCACCCGCTCCGGCGTGCGGCTGGCCACGGCCACGCGCGCGCCGGAGCGGGCGAAGGATTTGGCAATGGCGAGGTTGATGCCGCTGCTGCCGCCCGCCACGAAGACCGTCTTGCCCTGGAAGTCGTCCATCGCCGCGCTCACGGACGGCCGCCGCCGCAGACCAGCACCTGGCCGCTGACGTAGTTGGACTCGGGGATGCAGAACATATAGACCGCGCCCGCCGCTTCTTCCGGCGTGCCGCCGCGGCCCAGCGGGATCAGGGCCTCGGCGTTCTTGAGCACCTGCGGGTTCACGCCCACCTTGATCTGCTGGCCGGCAATGTCGATGCTGGCGTCGGCGTCCGCCGGCGTCTCGGTCAGGCGCGTCATGATCAGGCCGAAGGCCACGCTGTTGACGTTGACCTTGTAGCGGCCCCATTCCTTGGCCATGGCGCGGGTCAGCCCGTTGATGCCGGCCTTGGCGGCGGCGTAGTTGGCCTGGCCGGCATTGCCGTACACGCCGGAGGTGGACGAGATGTTCACCACCTTGCGGAACACCGGCGTGCCGGCCTCCGCTTCGCGCTTGGCCGCCTCGCGGATAAAGCCGGATGCCGCGCGCAGGATGCGGAAGGGCGCCGTCAGGTGCACCGCCAGCATGGCTTCCCATTGCTCGTCGCTCATCTTCTGCACCACGTTGTCCCACGTGTAGCCGGCATTGTTGACGATGATGTCCACGCCGCCAAAGCTGTCCAGCGCCTGCTTCACAAAGCGGTCGGCAAAGCCGGGTTCGGTCACGCTGCCCACGCAGGCCACCGCCTCGCCGCCGGCCGCGCGGATGTCCGCCACGGTCTGCGCGGCGGGGTCCGCATCCAGGTCGTTGATCACCACGCGCGCGCCTTCGCTGGCGAGCTTGAGCGCGATCTCGCGGCCAATGCCGCGCCCGGAGCCGGAAACCAGCGCCACCTTGCCTTCGAGTTTGCGAGTCATCGTTGCCTCCTGTTGTCTGTCTCTATGTGTCTGAACTGCACTGATCTGATCGGATTGAGTAGGGGGGCGCCGGCCTTCACGCCAGCGCAATCACCGCTTCGCCCGCCAGGCGGGTCTGCCCGTCCTGGTTCACGGTAGACACCACCACGCGCGCGCGGCGCTCGCCGTCCTGCTGCAGCAGCTCCGCCACGTGGCCCGAGCACGTGATGCGCTCGCCCACCTGCGTGATGGCGGCAAAGCGCACGCTGAACGCGCGGATGGCCGGCTGCGGCGCCCAGTTGGTCAGCACGCGGCCCAGCCACGCCATGGACAGCATGCCGTGGGCAAACACGTCCGGCATGCCGGCCCCGCGCGCAAAGTCCGTATCCACGTGGATCGGGTTGTGGTCGCCCGATGCCCCGCAATACAGCGCCAGCGCCAGGCGGGAGATGGGCGGGGTCTCGAACGCGGGCAGCGCATCGCCCACCTTCAGGCTGGCCAGGTCGATTTCAGCATGGCGCATATCAGGCTCCCACGGCGTTGCGCACCACGGTCACGCAGCGCAGTTCCGCCACGCGCTCGCCGCGCTGGTTGGTGACATCGGTGGTGCGCACCACAAACTCCAGCGCGCCGCCTTTCTTGTCGTAGATATCGTCGATGCGCTGGCGGAACGTCAGCGTGTCCCCCGCATACGCCATCGCGTGGTAGGTAAAGCCCTGCTCGCCGTGCAGCAGGCTGCGGTAGTCCATGCGCAGCAGCTCGCGGATCGCCGCCGGGTCGGGCGACTCCATCTCCAGGCAGAACAGGAAGGTCGGCGGCACCGGCAGCGCGGGCATGCCGGCGGCGCGCGCCGCGGCTTCGTCGCTGTAGACGGGGTCGGTCTGCCCGGTCGCCTTGGCAAAGAACCGCAGGCGGCCAGCCTCCACGTGCGCGCTGAACGGCGGGAACACATGCCCGATGTATTGCTTGTCGATCATGGCGTCTTTCCTCACGCGGCCTGGTACAGGGTCACCACGCAGGCGCCGCCCAGGCCCAGGTTGTGCTGCAGCGCCGTGCGCGCGCCCTCTACCTGGCGCTGGTCGGCCGTGCCGCGCAGCTGCCACACCAGCTCCGCGCACTGCGCCAGGCCCGTGGCGCCCAGCGGATGCCCCTTGGACAGCAGCCCGCCCGACGGATTGGTCACCACGCGCCCGCCGTAGGTGTTGTCGCCGTCCACGATGAACTTCTCCGCCGTGCCCTCGGGCGTGAGGCCCAGCGCCTCATAGGTGATCAGCTCGTTGGCGCTGAAGCAGTCGTGCAGCTCCACCACGTCCAGGTCTTCCGGGCCCACGCCGGCGGCCTCGTACACCTGGCGTGCGGCGGCGGCCGTCATGTCATAGCCCACCACCTTGCGCATGTCGCCACTCTCGAACGTGCTGGGCGTATCGGTGGTCATGGCCTGCGCGGCAATCACCACGCGGCGGTCCAGGCCGTGCTTGCGCGCAAACGCCTCCGAGCAGACGATGGCCGCGGCCGCGCCGCACGTGGGCGGGCAGCACTGGTAACGCGTGAGCGGCCCAAACACCGCGGGGGACGCCATCACCTCCTCCAGCGTCAGCGTCTGGCGGAACACCGCCAGCGGATTGCGCGCCGCGTGCTGGCGCGCCTTCACCGAAATACGGCCGAAGGTATCGGCACGGATGCCGTGCTCCTTCATGTAGTCCAGCCCGGCCCCGCCGAAGAACTGCGCGGCGCGCGGCGCATCCGGCTGGTAGCCCTGCTGCGCGGTCATGGTGTCGACAAAGCGGGCCATCGGGGACGGCCGGTCGTCATAGGCGCCCTTGAGCGCGCCCGCCACCATCTGCTCGAACCCCAGCGCAATCGCGCATTCCACCTGGCCGCTTTCCACCGCCTGGCGCGCCAGGTACAGGGCGCTTGAGCCGCTGGAGCAATTGTTGTTCAGGTTGAACACGGGAATGCCGGTCAGCCCCACGCCGTAGACCGCGGCCTGCCCGGCGGTGGAGTCGCCGTACACGTAGCCCACGTACGCCTGCTGCACGTGCTGGTACGCCACGCCCGCGTCATCCAGCGCCAGCCTGGCGGCGCGCGCGCCCATCACGTGATAGGGCTCGCTGGCGCCCGGCTTGCTGAAGGGAATCATGCCCACGCCCACCACGTGGACGGCGCGTTTCATCTGGGTCATTCTCTGGTCTCCTGGTCTGGCGGCCGGGCCGCCCCTCGCAATGCAGTGTGCCCCGCGTGCCCGCGCCCGCCAATCGCCGATCGGGACAAAACCATTGGCAAAAAGTATCAAGCTGCAGCATGGGCAAGCAGCTGGCACGGCGGCATGCCGCGCCGCGCGCTTCAGTCCAGCCGGATGCCCAGCTCGCGCACCACCACCTTCTCCCGCTCGTACTGCTGCGCGGCGAACTGCGCATACTGGTCGTTGCTCAGGTACACCTCCTGCAGGTCGATGGCCTCCAGCGCGGCCTGGTACGCCGGCGACTGCGCGGCCTTGCGCAACGCGTCATGCAACTGCCTGACCACGGCGGGGTCCATGCCGCGCGGCCCCACCACGCCCACCTGCGAGCTGGCGGTAATGTCAAAGCCGCGCTCCTTCAGCGTGGGCACGTCCTTGAAGCGCGGAAAGCGCGCGTCGCCCACAATCGCCAGCGGCCGCACCTTGCCGGCCACGGCATACGGGCCCCAGCCGGGGTCCAGCACCGCGTCGATATCGCCCGCCATCAGCGCCATCAGCTCCTCCGAGCCGCCCTTGTACGGCGCGAAGGTGAACTTGGCGCCGGCGGCCTTGCCCAGCTTCTCCATGGCGATATGGCCCGAACTGCCGGTGCCCACCGCCGCGTAGGTGACCTTGCCCGGATTGGCGCGGGCATACGCCAGGAAGTCTTCCAGCGTCTTCCACGGCGCGTCGGCGCGCACCACCAGCCCGTAGCGGTAGTTGGTCAGGCCGATGATGTAGGTGAAGTCCTTGCGCGGGTCGTACACCGTCTTCTGCAGGTGCGGCATGCGGAAGATATTGGCCGCCACCAGCGCCAGCGTGTAGCCGTCCGGCGCGGCGGTCTGGCTCATCACCGTGGCCGCCAGCGTGGCGCCGGCGCCAGGCTTGTTGATGGGCACGATGCTTTGCTTGAGCTCCTTGCCGGCGGCATTGAGCAGGGCGCGCATCGGCGCGTCGGTGGGGCCGCCCGGCGGGAACGGGATCCAGAACTCGATCGGCCTGGCCGGATAAGGGCCAGCGGCCAGCGCCGGGGCAGACACGGATACGGACACGGCCGCCGTCAATGCCGCCAGCGCCAACATACCCCCCAGGCCACCCAGGCGCCGCGCCAGGCTACGCCAGGCCGGGCGGGGCAGGGCGCCCGCCTTTGTTTTGTCTTGCATGGTTGTCTCCTTTGTTCTTGTGTGCGTGTCGCAGGCGCTTGGCTCCTGTCGCGCCAAGGCTAGCCGGCCGGCACTCCCGCCCACAATTGCCGGAACGCCCAAACCGATTGGCAGAAACGCTCATGCCCGCGCGGCTGCCCGCCGGGCCGGTGTCATTTCCTGCCAATCGCGTTGAGCGGTTCCGCAATTGGCGTGGGCGCGCTGCGGCGCTTAAATGTGCGGAGACCTGCAGACCATCACGCCGATCCGCGCTGGCCCGCGCCCGCGGGCGCAGGCGCAGGCCAGCGCCGCCCCGCACCGCTGGCGCATGCGCCACGGGGCGAGGCAGCCGCCACCCAGCACAAGGAGACAATACCCATGCACCTGACCGCCGGACTACACCGCTCCCTGCAACGCCACCCCGACAAGATCGCCCTGGTAGACGGGCAGACCCGCCTGACCTTCCGCCAGCTGGCCGCGCGCGTGGCGCGGCTGGCCGGCGCGCTGCAATCCCTGGGCGTGGCGCGCGGCGACCGCGTGGCCGTGCTCGCGCCCAACGGCGCGGCGTACGTGGAAACGGAGCTGGCGGTCTGGTGGGCCGGCGCCGTGCTGCACCCCGTCAACACCCGCTGGAGCCAGGCCGAGATGGCCTTCGCCCTGCACGACTGCGGCGTGCGCGTGCTGCTGGCGGGCGAACCCTTCGCCGCGCTGGCCGGCGCGCTGCGCCGCCAGGTGCCGGGCCTGCAGGCCATCGTCCATGTCGGCCCGCAGCCGGCGCCCGCCGGCATGCTGGACTACGCCGCGCTGATCACCGACGCCCAGCCGGTGGCAGACGCCCGCGCCGCCACGGCGGACCTGGCTGCCATCCTCTACACCGGCGGCACCACCGGCTTCCCCAAGGGCGTGATGCTCTCCCACGGCAACCTGTGGGCCTCGTGCATCGGCCGCATGGCGGACGTGCCCAACCCGCCCGACTTTGTCTCCCTGCTGGTGGCGCCGCTGTTTCACGTGGCCGGCCTGGGCCGCCTGGTGGGCCAGCTGGTGGTGGGCGGCACCTGCGTCATGCTGCCGGGCTTCCAGCCCGACACCGTGCTGCGCACCATCGCGCAGGAAGGCATCTCAGACATGGTGCTGGTGCCCAGCATGATCCAGATGCTGGTAGATGCGCCAGGCTTTGCCGGGTACGACCTCACCAGCCTGCGCCGCATTGTCTGGGGCGCCGCGCCCATCGCGCTGCCGCTGCTGGAGCGCGCCATGGCCGCGCTGCCCGGCGTGGAATTTCTCCACGCCTACGGCATGACGGAGACAGCCGCCTCGGTGTCCGCCCACCACATCGGCAGCACCCCGCAGGCGCGCGAAGGCGGCCGCCTGCGCTCTGCCGGCCGCGCCGGCTACGCGGCCGAGCTGCGCATCGCCGGCCCCGACGGGCGCGAGGTGCCCACCGGCAGCATGGGCGAGATCCTGGCGCGCGGCCCCGCGGTGATGATGGGCTACTGGAACCGCCCCGAAGAAACCGCGCAGGCCCTGCGCAACGGCTGGCTGCACACCGGCGACAGCGGCTACATGGACGACGAGGGCTACCTCTACGTGGTGGACCGCATCAAGGACATGATCATCTCCGGCGGCGAGAACGTGTACCCCGCCGAGGTAGAGGAAACGCTGGGCCGCCACCCGGCCGTGGCCACCAGCGCCGTCATCGGCATCCCCGACGAGAAATGGGGCGAGGCCGTGCACGCCGTGGTGCTGCTGCGCGAGGGCGCGCAATCCACCGCGGATGAGCTGCGCGCGCACTGCCGCACCTGGCTGGGCGCGTACAAATGCCCCAAGAGCTTCGCGTTCCGCAGCAGCCTGCCGTTGTCGGCGGCGGGGAAGGTGCTCAAGAGTGAGTTGAGGAAGGAGTTTGGGGATGGGGTTTGAGTGTTTTCCGCCCCGCCTCCCGGCGCAGCACGGCGCCTTTGCCACAGACCCGCTGCTGCCAGGAGCCCGGAATCGAACGGAGCGCATGCCAATACGACGGTAAATTGGGGTACCAGGAGGCAATCGGCCAGATTGCTGGCGGACATGCTTCAGACTGGCAGGATCGAGACGTCTTCGAAGTCTCCATAAGAAAAGGGCCCGGCTGGTATGCCGGGCCCGCACTTCTTTACTTCGTCACCTCAGGGGTTCGCCGATCTGGCTGCGCGCCATGTAGATAGCGGCGCGCAGGGGCCGTCCGACACATATCGCATCGCCGTACAGCTCGAAGTGCATGGCAAAGGCGGCGCCCGATGCCTGCATGATGAACTCGCGGTGGGAAGCACCATCGAGATGACGGGGCCATTCAACAGCTTTCCACTTCACGCCATGGCGTCGTCCCGCGTCAGTGTCGTGGCCGGTGGTATTGGCGTAACACCTTTAGTCTCGATGGCCCACGCACTCAGAGCGCAAGGCATCCCGTTTGAATTGCACCGCATGCACGCCGCAGTTCTCATGACCGAGGAACGGACTATTACCGCCCCCGTGATTCCCATCCGCTGATCGCACGGCACCTTCCCTTCAGAGAGAAGAGAGAACCACATGGGAGAAGCAGAGCATTGCCGCCAGAGATGGCCGGTGCTAACGATGCCGCGTGCGAATCCGGTGCTGGCCATCAACTTGCACCAACTTGTCCCCGGTCGCATTCGTATAGTGTTCTAGAGGCAGGTCGTCAGGAGTTTGGTCACACGATTAGTGCTAATTGCATCACATCGCATCGCATCACCCGGGATGGCCTCGCATGCGCGGGTCAGGCGATCAGACAAGAGGTCCACCAAAAAGAACCAAAGACCATGGAACCCTCAAACCACGGAAGTATGCTTGGCACGCTGCGCCTTGCAAGGCTGGCGAATCGCAGGCCCCGCCTGTGGCTCGGGGTGTTCGCGCTGCTCGCTGGCTGTGGGTCTATCGGCCCCACGACCATCGTTGCGGACCGCTTCGACTACAGCGCGGCGATCGCGGACTCCTGGAAGCAGCAAACGCTGCTGAACATCGTCAAGCTTCGCTACATGGACCTGCCGGTCTTTGTAGACGTGGCGTCGGTTGTCAGTGGTTACTCGTTGCAGACTGGTGTGTCTATGAACAGCACTGTCTCCTCGGCCAACACCGTACAGGGCAATTTCGTTTCCGCCGGGGTACAAGGGGTATATACGGACCGGCCTACCATTACCTACACGCCAGCGACCGGGCAACGGTTTGTGCAGGGGCTGATGGTGCCGATCGAGCCCAGAAACATCTTCTTCATGCTTCAGAGCGGCTATGCCGCAGATTTCCTGCTGAGCATGACCGTGGAGTCGCTCAATGGCGTGCGCAATCGTTCGACGGTTGCAGGGGCGATGCGCGAGGCGGATCCCGCGTTTCTGCGAGCCATCGCATTGCTGCGCGACGTGCAGGGCGCCGGCGCGTTCGGGATGCGTGTTGAGGATAGCAAGAGCAAAGGTTCAACCGCCGTCGTGCTTTTCCGGCGTGACGGCGTGACTCCCGACATCGAGGAAAAAATGACCGAGATCCGCCGCCTGCTCAGAATGCCACTGACCAGGCAGGAGTTCATCCTCCGGTATTCCCCAGCCCGCGGCGCGGACGACGAACTTGCGGTGAACAGCCGCTCGATGCTGCAAATCATGAGCGCCTTTTCCAGCTACCTGGACGTTCCGGAGGAACACATCAGAGACCACAGTGCGCTGCCTGCGGTTGCGCCGGGCACAACTGAGAGGCAACAAGGCGCCCTAAGGATTCACAGTGGCAAGGAAAGGCCCGCCGAGCCATATGCTGCGGTACGGTACCGTGGCTACTGGTTCTGGGTTGAGCAAGGCGACCTGACAACGAAACGCGCCCTTGCGGCCATCATGTTGTTCTTCACGCTGGCGGATACCGGCAGTAAGGAGTCGCAGCCGTTGATCACCATCCCAGCCCAGTAGCGCGGCTCCCCAGCACGGGGCCGCCAGTCGACGTAGGCGCAGTAAAGGAGCCCCCGGCGCCGACATGCGAAGCTCGCTCCTGCCCGGAGCGAGATACCTGACTTGCCTTGCTGTCCGACTGCCTCCTACCCAACGGGATAGCTCTCGGCGATGGTCGTGCCGATCGTTGCCGCTGTTGCAGCAGACAACGTCCATCCAAGATGGCCATGGCCGGTGTTGTAGAACACCCGTGGCGCCCTGCCTTTTGACACGCGCGGCATCATGTCCGGCATCATCGGGCGAAGCCCCGCCCAGGGGACTACGCGGGAGGTATTGATTCGGAAGTTGCGACGCGTCCATGACACGAGCGGCTCGATGCGGTCGGCTCGGATGTCTCGGTTTTGTCCATTGAATTCGGCGGTACCTGCCACGCGGAACCTGTCCTTGCCAAGTCTGCTCGTCACGATCTTTGCGCTTTCGTCGAGCAGGCTGACCCACGGCCCGTTCGCCACGCTGTCGGCATCGTCCAGGTGCACGGTAATGGAGTATCCCTTGACCGGATAGACATTGATCCTGTCGCCCAGCATGCCGGCAATATGCCGGCTGCCCACACCGGCACAAACCACCAGCGCATCGCCGGCGATCTCGTACGCGGCACCGGCGTGGACCGATGGCGACGCCACACCGTCCACCGCCTGCAGGCCGATACGCACGCCGCTGGCGGATAGGTCGATGCTTCGCACGTCCCAGCCCTGCAGGAAGCGCACGCCGCGGCGCTCGCAAGCGAGCGCCAGGCCGCGCGTGAACTTATGGATATCCCCGGTTGAATCGGATGGCGTGAAGTACCCGCCAAAGTATTGGCCTTGCAACGTCGGCTCGATCGCCCGGATCTCCTGCGGCGACACCGCAAAGCGCTCCAGTCCGCCTGCCACGAGTAGCGCGTTCGTCCTGCCCGCGGCCTCGAAAGCCGCTTTGTCATGATAGAAGTGCAGGATGCCGCGGCGCTCCAGATCGAACTGGATATTCTCCTGCTCGGCCATGGCAAAGAGATGCTGGCGGGCGGCAATCGCCAACTTCGTCGTTTCGATGGTGTTCTCCCGATAACGCGCGATGTTCGACACAAACTCCCCCATCCACGAGTATTTGTGCCACGACGGCTTCGGGTTCACCAGCAGCGGCGCGTTGCGTTTCAGCATCCATTTCAGCCCTTTTAGTATCGTTCCCGCGCTGTTCCAGACTTCCGCGTTACACGCGGAGAGCTGGCCGCCATTGGCGAACGACGTCTCCATGGCGGGATAAAGATGGCGGTCGACGACAGTCACCTCGTATCCGAGTTTCGATAGCGTGTAGGCGGTGGTGACGCCGGTAATGCCGGCGCCTATGACTATGATTTGAGACATGGCAGGGTCCTCTGTCAGGCAAAGCGATGGCCGAATCCTCGGCTTCCTACCCCATCTGTCCCGGTACCTGAGAGCTTTGGCAGCGGCCGGTGACCGGTGCCGTCCCCTTCGGTGGGCATTCCTTGCAATGCCACTCTCCAGATTCTTGAATCGACGCCACAGTCCTTTTGCCTGAGAGTTTCCGGGGTGGTTGCTCCGTCGGCGCCGGGGATGGCACGTACCATCCCCGGTCTCTCCTGCGTCGTCTTGCAGCCGCTTAGTGGCCGCTTAGCGGCCGATTTGCGGCCGGGCTGCCCGGGATCACAGCCGATGCGTCAAGCTGCGCCCCTTGCTTGCTTAGTCCGGTAACGCACCGCCCGAAGGCGTACGGCTGGCCAGGATGGCAATCAGCGACACCACCGCAGCCCCGACCAGGTACCAGGCTGGTGCAAGCTTATTGCCCGTGGCGCTGATCAGCCAGGTCGCGACCAGGGGGGCGGTGCCGCCGAACAAGGCGTTCGCGCTGTTAAAGCACAGTGCAAAGCCGCTATATCGCACGCGGGTCGGAAAACTCTCCGACAGGAAGCACGGCAGCGTGCCGTCGTTGATGGTGAGGAAGGCGCCCAGTGCCACCTGAATCAGCAAGATGCCGACGATGCTGGCGCTCGACAGCGAATGGAACAGCGGCACCGTGAAGAGCGCGAACAGGATGCAGGCGGAAACCAGCATCGTCTTCCGCCCGAACCGGTCGGAAAGCAGGCCCATCACGAAAATCATCACGACATAGCTGGCCAGCGATACGGTAGAGACCAGGAAGGACACCGAGTCGCTCATGCCGAGTTCCTTTGACAGGTACACAGGCATATAGCTGAGCAACAAGTAAAAGCCGACGGCGTTCAGGCAGGTCACGCCGAAGCCGACCAGCATGGTACGGCGATGCGAGGTGAGCAACTCGCGCAGCGGCGCCTGCGGTGCGTGATTGGCGTGCTCCATCGCGACGAACTTCGGCGTATCTTCTAGTTGAAGCCGGATGTAACGGCCAACCAGCCCAAAAGGGGCGGCCAGCAGGAACGGCACGCGCCAGCCCCATTCGAGCAACTGTCCGGAGGTCAGCACCGTATGCAGCCCGGCGACGAACAGCGACGCGAACAGCAGGCCGGCGGCTTCCGCGGCAGGGATGACACTGGTGTAGAGCCCGCGCTTGCGGTTCGGTGCATATTCGGCAAGAAAGGCCGAGGCGCCGGCGTATTCGCCTGAAGCCGAGAAGCCCTGGACCAGCCGGATGACAAGCAGCAGTACCGGCGCCCACAAGCCCACCTGCCCGTAAGTCGGCAGGAAGGCGATCAGGAAGGTCGAGCAGGACATGATCATGATCGACAGCGACAGCGTATTGCGCCGGCCGAACTTGTCGCCGAAATGCCCCCAGATCACCCCTCCGATCGGACGCACGACGAAGGACAGCGCGAATACGGCATAGGTAGCCATCAGGCTGGTGGTCGGGTCGCTCTTGGGAAAGAACACTACCGCAATGACGGTTGCAAGAAAGCCGTAGGCGGCGTAGTCGAACCACTCGATAAAGGTGCCGATAAAGCCTGCCGCGGTAGCGCGGCGCAGTACCTGCCTGGTGTCGGCATCCACGGCGCTGCTGCGGGCCTGGCTCGCCGGGTATCCCGGGCGATTGCCACCTGGTAGCACCTCCGCGCCGCGCAAGGATTTCGTGTTACTCATACTCTGTCTCCGGATTATTTTGTCCTGGTCGCGCTACGTCTATCCAGGCATGGGCTTTTGCCGCATGCAACCGGCGACCAGTCTTGTGGTGTGTCTTGTTGTGTGTCTTGTGGATCTGCTCTGTGGGTAATAAGGGGTGTTGAACTCCTTATGCAGGGTAAGAAGGCGCAGCGATACAGCGGATCGCCGATCCATCGACAAGAAAACGAAATCCCGATGCCACGGCTATGTCGCGCCCGCCGACGAGGCATGCCAGCGAACTGGCGCTACCTGTCCTGCGGCAATGGCACCAGGGCGCTGTTGCGGTAGGTGTAGATGGTGATCGGCGAATCCCGCAGGTCGCGGTTGGGGTCGAAGCGGTATCGGCCGGCCACGCCCTCCATATCGATACCCGCCAGCGCTGCCCGGTACTGCGCCGACTCGACCGAGTTGGCTGTCTTCATCGCCTGGGCTACCAACCTGAGGCCGTCATAGATAGACGCGCTGTAAGTGAGCGGATCGGTGTTGTAGCGCTTCCTGTAGTCGCTCTTGAACTGGCGCCCCGGGCCGGTGTTCTCGAGCACGGGACCGCCCTGCGGGCAGTACACATGCTCGTCCACGGCATCGCCCCCCAGCCTGGCCAGTTCGATATTGCACATCGCATCGCCACCGAGCAGATAGGCGTCGGCCATGGCGAGCCGCTTCATCTGGCTGCGCAGGGGTCCGGCCTGCGAGTAGTAGCCACCATAGAAGATGCCGTCCACCTTCATGCCGCGTATTCGGGTCAGAATCGGGACGAAGTCTACGGCCTTGTCCGAGGTGTATTCGCGGGCGACGATCTCGATGCCTTGCGCCCTGGCTGCCTTGACGAACTCGTCCGCCACACCCTGGCCGTAGGCGGTCCGGTCGTCGATGACCGCGAAACGCCTGGCGCGCAGTTTGACCGAAGCAAACTCGCCCATGCGCTTGCCAAGCTGGCTGTCATTGGCCGAGATCCGGAAGACATAGGTGTACCCGGACTGGGTGACTGCCGGGTTCGAAGCCACCGTTGCCATCACTACCCCGGCCTGGTCCAGCAGGCGGGAGATCGGGATGGCGACGCCCGAGTTGAACGGCCCGAACACCACCTTCACGTCCCCGTCCACCAGGCGCTGGGCAACCGACATGCCGGTGCGCGGATCTGCGGCGTCGTCCTCGGAGACCAGGCTAAAACGCACGGCTTTGCCGTTGACGACAAGGCCTTGCGCATTCAGTTGATCGATGGCCATGCGCAGGCCGTTTTCATTGTCCTTGCCAATGGCGGCCTGCGGGCCGGACAGTGGCCCCGTCAGGCCGACCTTGACGACCTGCTGCTCCGCAGCCATGACGAAGGACGGCAACGGGCACGCCAGCACGCCGGCGGCCAGGCCTGCCCAGAAACGAGATTGACGAAACATTGCGGCTCCCCTTTTTTGCCAGGTCGCGCGACGCCGCTGAATGGCGCGCTGCATGGCCATGTAAAGACGACGGCATGCCTGATGACGACGCGGCCCCTTTTGCGTTCAGCGCTCAGCGCGCAGCGGCGCGCTTGAGCTTGCGCTGGTGCATCACCCGGCCGATCGTGTTGAGCAAAAGCTGCGCGGCAAGGATGGCGGTGGATCCCGTATGGTCATAGTCGGGAGCGACTTCTACCAGGTCGATCCCCACCACGTCGCCCTGCTCGGCCAGGCCAGCGAACAATTCCAGACCCTCGTAGTAAGTCAGCCCGCCATGGCTCGGGGTACCTGTGCCAGGCGCGATGGAGACGTCGAACCCGTCGATGTCGATGGTCAGGTAATAGCGTACGCCCTTCGGGATGCGGTCCAGCACCCCCTGGATGCCGAGCTTGCGAAGCTGGCGCACCGAGATGATGTCCGAGCCCATCTCGCGTGCTTGGGCATACCCCTCGCGTGCAGTAGAGGACACGTTGCGGATGCCGATCTGGGTCATGCCGCTGACGACGCTCTTCTCCGCGGCGCGGCGCAAGGGGTTGCCGTGACCGTGACGCACGCCATGCCGCTCGTCGACAAAGTCCAGGTGGGCGTCGATATGGACCACGTGGAACGGCTCCTGGCCTTCGAAGGCCGCGATGCAGGGGATATTGATCGAATGATCCCCGCCTAGCACCACGGGCAGCGCGCCGGCCTTCAGGATCTTGCGCACCCCGTATTCGATGTTGGCATGGCACTTTTCGGTATTGGTATGCACCATATCGGCGTCGCCAATGTCGACCATCCTGACCTCGCTGGCCGGCATGTACACGACATCGTCCTCGAAGTCATAGGCGCCACTGTGGCCGAAGGAGAACAGCGTGGACGCCTCGCGGATCGAGCGCGGCCCGAAACGCGCGCCGGCTCGCCATTGGGTGCCACAGTCGAACGGCGCGCCGATGACCGCCACGTCGGCGTCGATGGCATCCCAGTCAAGGCAGAGCGGCGATTTGCCGAACGTGCAGATACCGACGAATGGGAGGTCGAGCCGGCCCTTCTCATATTGATTTTCAGACATCGCGTTCACTAATCCTTTCTTCGTTGATGCGGTGGGGACGAGTTCATTCTGGACAACGGCATGGTCCGGTACAATCAGAATGTTTAGAACTTCAGTTCGTTAAAATCCGAACTAAAGACGGGAACGTGAAACTCCGCGATGTGGACCTCAAGCTACTGAGAATCTTCGAAACTATCGTGGGATGCGGTGGCTTTGCCGCGGCGCAATCGCTGCTGGGCATTGGCGCGTCCAGCATCAGCGAGCACATGACGCAACTCGAGACCCGACTGGGTGTGCGCTTGTGCGAGCGCGGGCGCAGCGGGTTTCGCCTGACCGAGGAGGGCCAGCAAATGCACGCTGCGGCCCAGCGACTGCTCGCGGCAGTGGACACCTTCCAGATGGAAGCCGGGACCATCCGCCGTGAGCTTCACGGCGTACTTCGCCTGGGGCTGATCGAGGCCACGCTTACCGACCGTGGGGCGCCTCAACTGGCCGCCATCCGCAGCTTTGGCCAAGCCGCGCCGAAGGTGCAGCTACATATCGAGATCGACTCGCCCAACCGCCTCGAACAGCGGGTGCTGGATGGCAGCCTCCACCTCGCGGTCGGACCGTTTCCGGACCCGGTAGCGGGCCTGGACTACCGCATGCTCTATCGCGAGGAGCAAGGACTTTACTGCGCATCGCCGCATCCGCTCTTCTCCCATGCCGGTCAGAAGGGCCAGGCGGAGCAGGTTGCCAGTGCGAACCTGGCGACGCGCGGCTACCTCGGGCGCCAGGAGCTTGACCTGCTCGGGATGCAGGAGGCTGCAGCGATGGTGGATAACGTCGAAGGGCGCGCCATGCTGATCCTGTCCGGGAACTACATTGGCTTCCTGCCGCCGCACTATGCCGATGCGTGGGTGGCGCCCGGCCTGTTGCGCCGTATTGCGCCAGAGCGCTACACCACGCATCTCGATTTCAAGATCATCACGCGGCGGGGCGCGCGCGAAACGCGGACCGTGCTGGCGCTGATCGATCACCTTGGAGAGGCCGCAAAGAAGGGGAGGTAACGGGTAACGTCCGGGGGCCTCGGCGGCTGACGCATCACACCTGATTCGGCGCGTTCTTGCTTAAAGCATCCTGGCGCCCCCCGCGTTTGTGCACGTTTTGCGCCGCTCCACACCAGAAGAGGGTATGCATGCACTCCGCGTGTGAACATATCTCGATTTCTGGGGCGCAATTGATAACATCTAATAGGTGAATCTTCCATGCGCCCGGAAAGGGTGCCTAGCCCATGCGCTGTGCAATCTGCGGGTTCGAGAATGCGGCAGGCGCAAAGTTCTGCGAGGAATGCGGCGCCAGGCTTGTGCGCGTCTGCCCGGCCTGCGGCCAGGGGGCGGCTGCGAGCGCCAAGTTCTGTAGCGAATGCGGCGCATCGCTAAGTGGACCTCCTGGCGGCACGCTCCCTGTCTCGACCTGTGCGCCCAACACGCCAATCGACTACACGCCTCCCTATCTGGCCGAGCGCATCCGGGCGGCGCAAGCAGAGATGGAAGCTCGCGGTCCGTCAGACGGCGAGCGCAAGACAATCACCGCGCTGTTCGCCGACATGGCCGGCTCGACCGCACTGATCCATGACCTCGATCCCGAAGATGCGCGACGCCTGATCGACCCGGTGCTGGCGCTGATGATGGAGGCCGTGCATCACTACGAGGGCTATGTGGCCAAGTCGATGGGCGACGGCATCCTGGCGCTGTTCGGCGCGCCGATCGCGAACGAAGACCATCCGCAGCGGGCCTTGCTGGCGGCGCTGCGCATGCAGGAGGCCATGCGCCGTTACGCCGACGGAGTGCGCCTGGCCCAGGGGATCGCGCTGCAGATCCGCGTCGGCATCAACTCCGGCGAAGTGGTGGTGCGCGCGATCCGCACCCAGGACTTGCACACTGACTACGACCCAGTGGGCAAATCGATCCACATTGCTTCGCGCATGGAGAGCATCGCGGTGCCCGGTTCGATCGTCGCGAGCGCACACACCCACAACCTGACCGAAGGCTATTTCGCGTTCAAGGCGCTCGGCGCGACGCCGATCAAGGGGCTGCCCGAGCCGCTCGCGGTCTTCGAAGTGCTCGGCCCCGGCCCGCTGCGCACCCGGCTGCAGGTGTCGGCCAGCCGCGGGCTGGCGCGCTTTGTCGGCCGTGCCCGCGAGCTTGAACAACTATATGAGGCGCGCGCAAGGGCGCGGGCCGGACATGGTCAGATCGTCGGCGTGGTCGGCGAGCCAGGGGTCGGCAAGTCGCGGCTCTGCCATGAGTTCAAGCTGCTCGCGCCGCGCGATTGCCTGGTGCTGGAAACCTTCTCGGTGTCGCACGGCAAGGCCTATCCGTATCTGCCACTGATCGAACTGCTGCGCAACTACTGCCAGATCACGGCGCAGGACGATGAGCGCCGGCGGCGCGAGAAGCTCACCGGCAAGCTCCTGACGCTGGACCGCGCGCTCGAAGACAGCCTGCCTTATCTGTTCCACCTGCTGGGGGCCGCCGAGCCTGACTCGGCGCTGGCGCCGATGGACGCCCAGATCCGCCAGCAGCGCACTTTCGAGGCGATCAAGCGGCTGCTGGTGCGGGAAAGCCTGGCCCAGCCGCTGGAGCTGATCGTCGAGGATCTGCAATGGCTCGACCGGGAAACCGAGGCCTTCCTCGGCTTTCTCGGCGAGAGCGTGGCCAGCGCCCGCATCCTGCTGCTGGTCAACTTCCGGCCCGAGTACCGGCACGACTGGAGCCGCAAGAGCTACTACACCCAGCTACGCCTGGGTCCCCTGGGCGAAGCCGAAGCCCGGGAACTGCTGCGAGCCCTGCTGGGCGATGCCGCCGGAATTGCTCCGCTCGAGCACCTGATCCTGGCGCAGACCGAAGGCAATCCATTCTTCATCGAGGAAGTGGTGCAGGACCTGGTCGAGGGGCAGGTGCTGCGAGGCGAGCGCGGGCATTACCGTCTCGAGCAGATCCCGGGCAAGCTGCACATCCCGGCCACCGTGCAGGGGGTGCTCGCCGCCCGCATCGACCGCCTGCAACCAGCCGAGAAAGCACTGCTGCAGACCCTGGCGGTGATCGGCAAGGTATTTCCATGGAGCCTGCTCGCGCGCGTCGTCGAGCAGCCCGAGGACACAACGAGGAGCCTGCTGGCGCGGCTGCAAGCCGGGGAATTCATCTACGAGCAGCCGGCGTTTCCGGAGGTGGAGTACAGCTTCAAGCATGCGCTGACCCAGGAGGTGACCTACGGCTCCCTGCTAAGCGAGCGGCGTCGTGCGCTGCATGAGTGCACGGCCCAGGCGATCGAGGCCCTGTTTAGCGCCCAGCTCGAGGAGCACTGCAGCGAGCTGGCATATCATTTCAGCCGCAGCGGCAACACGCCAAAAGCCGTGGAGTACCTGCACCGTGCCGGACGCCAGGCAGTGCAACGCTCCGCCGACGCAGAAGCCGTCACCCACCTCACCATGGCGCTGACCCTGCTCGCGACGCTGCCTGATAGCAAGGAACGCGCACAGCAGGAACTTGCACTCCAGATCACCCTCGGTCCGGCCTGGATGGCCACCAGGGGCTTCGCCGCCCCGGAAGTGGGGGCAGCGTACGCGCGCGCCCTGGAGCTGTGTCGGCAGCTCGGCGAAACCCTCCATCTATTCCCTGCAATACTGGGGCTGCGCACGTTCTACACAGTTCGGGCTGAACTCCAGACCGCGCGCGAATTGGCAGAGCAATTGGTGACGCTTGCCGAAACGTCGCAGGATCCTGCGTTATTGGTCCAGGCGCGTCGGGCGCTGGGAACCGCCTTGTTCTATCTTGGCGAACTGGTGCCCGCCCGTGCGCATCTGGAGCAAGCCATGGCGCTCTATGACCCCTCACAACACCATTCGCATGCCTTCATCTATGGATTGGAGCCCGGTGTGCAGGGGCTGAACCACATTGCCATGGACCTCTGGCTGCTTGGCTACCCGGATCAAGCCCAAGCGCGCAGCCAGGAGGCGCTCGCCCTGGCCCAGACGCCTTCCCATCCCTCGGACTCGGCCGACGCGCTATTTTTTGCCGCCGAAGTCCGCCTGCTCCGCGGGGAAGTGCAGCCGTCAATGGAGCTCGCGCAGGCGCTCGTCGACCTCGCCACCGACTTCGGCCTGCCGTTCGGATTGGCGTGTGGAACCATTCTTCTTGGCTGGGCGTTGGCCGGGCAGGGACGCGCGACAGAGGGCATTGAATTGATACAGCAGGGCTTGAGCGCGTACCGCGCCACGGGGGCCGAAGTGTTGCGGACTCACTTCCTTATGCTGCTGGCCGAAGCCTTCGCAAAAACGGGGCAAACTGAAGCAGGGCTTGCGACGCTTGCCGAGGCACTGGGCCAGGCCGACCGCACCGGCGAGCGCGTGTACGAAGCCGAATTACATCGGCTCCATGGCGAGCTAATGCTGATGGAGCCGTGCCCCGAACGCGCGGGGCACATCAGCCAAGGCGAAGCCGAAGCCAGCTTCCTGCGAGCGATCGCGCTCGCTCGCCGCCAAGGCGCCCGATCCCTGGAACTGCGCGCGGTGATGTCTTTGAGCCGGCTTTGGCAGCAGCAAGGCAAAAAGGATGACGCCAGCCGGCTGCTGGCCGATCGATACAGCGCATTCGACGAAGGCTTGGATACACACGACCTGCGCGAAGCGAGGGTGCTGCTTGCCGAGCTCAAATGACGGCTAGCTAGCGGGCCCGGAGGTCCTGGGAACAGCCATTCCCTGAGGCAGCCGCTTCGAACGGCCGACCTCGGATGACTAGGGGACGAAGCGCAATGCCGGCTTAAAGGCGGAGACACCTCAGAACAGAAGCAAGTCCGCAATACTTCAAAATGCAGACCGTAACGCTCGACATCGGCATCGGCGGCGCAAAGCCGTGGAATCCTGATCGCTTCATTCCTTGCATGCACTGCTATCCAAAACGTGCACAAATGTGCGCGTCCGGTTCCTGCCCCGAACCCCCTGACTGGCCAGGCTCGTATCTGACAGGCGTAACTTTCCCGATAGCCTCAGGTAGAAAAACCATTTGTTCGAGGTTTGCGCTCGCGTTAAAGTCTCTGTCATGGCGCGTGTCACAGCTTACGCAAGTCCACTCTCGATCCTTTAACATCAAAGCCGAATTTACCTCGCCGCAGCATGAGCAACGCTTTGAGCTAGGAAAGAAGCGATCCGCCGTCACTAGCGTTGTCCCATACCAAGCACTCTTGTATTCGATCTGGCGGCGAATCTCCCCAAATGCCACGTCGAGAATGGCGCGGTTCAGGCCGGCTTTTTGACGGACATTTCTTCCCGGTTTGTCGACACTCCCCTTGGCGCTTGCAGTCATTCCCTGCACAGACAAGTCCTCGATGCCCAACGTTTGGTTTTCACGTGCGAGCGAGGTCGTCATCTTGTGCGTGAAGTCATTG
>NZ_JBFRFX010000046.1:0-49975 GCF_052115045.1 Cupriavidus sp. 2TAF22 | reverse complement strand
GGCCTGAGCCTGGAACGCCTGCACGAAGCGTCGATGTACTGGGAAGGGGTGCGGCGCTACTACGCACCGTTCGAATCGGAGATCCGCGCAGGCACCGCCGACGTGTACCGTCACGAGATGCCGGGCGGCCAGTACACCAACCTGCGCGAGCAGGCCCGCTCGCTCGGCATCGAGCATCGCTGGACCGAGGTGTCGCGCGCCTACGCCGACGTCAACCAGATGTTCGGCGACATCGTCAAGGTGACGCCGACGTCCAAGGTGGTGGGGGACATGGCMTTGATGATGGTGGCCAACGATATGAGCGCCGCCGATGTGTGCGATCCGGCCAAGGAGATCGCCTTCCCCGAGTCGGTGGTCTCGCTGTTCAAGGGGGAACTGGGCTTTCCGCCYGACGGCTTCCCCGCCGGGCTCTCGCGCAAGGTGCTGCGCGGCGAGCCGCCCGCGCCTTACCGGCCGGGSGACCAGATACCGGCAGTCGATCTCGACGCWGCGCGCGCCGCMGGCGAAGCGGCCTGCGAGCAGGCGCTCGACGACCGCCAGCTGGCTTCGTACCTGATGTATCCGAAGCARGCCGCGGACTACCACGCCCATGTGCGCAGCTACAGCGATACKTCGGTGGTGCCGACGCCGGCMTTYCTGTAYGGCCTGCAGCCGCAGGAAGAAGTSGGCATCGACATCGCCGCCGGCAAGACGCTGCTGGTCTCGCTGCAAGGCACGCACCCTGACGCCGAAGAGGGGGTCATCAAGGTCCAGTTCGAGCTCAACGGACAATCGCGCACAACGCTGGTCGAGCAGCGTAGTACCACGCAYGCGAGCGTGGTGCGCAGCAGCCGTCCGGTTGCCGAGCCCGGCAATCCGCTGCATATCGCCGCGCCCATGCCGGGCTCGATCGTGACGGTGGCGGTCCAGCCAGGACAGCGCGTGGCGGCGGGTACGACGCTGATGGCGCTGGAGGCGATGAAGATGGAAACCCACATCACCGCGGATCGCGACTGCGAGATTGCCGCAGTGCATGTGAAGCAGGGTGACCGCGTGGCCGCGAAGGATCTGCTGATCGAGTTGAAGCCGGCGGATTGATATTGGCGTGCTTGCACGGAGACATGCTGTTGCCTCCCGTCCGTCCAGGACGGGAGGGCAAGTTGTGACAAAACGCACATCAGGCCGATTTAGCCCCACTCGCAGCCTCGATAAATAACGTCTTGACGCATCACAACTAGTTCTCAAATCGCCGACGGATGCCGCGCCAGCGGCGTGACCTGTATGGTCATGTAGGGAAACAGCGGCAGCGAAGACAGCAGTTCGTGCAGTTCATCGTTGCTTCCCACATCGAAGATGCTGACGTTGGCATAGCGGCCGGTCACGCGCCACAGGTGGGGCCACTTGCCAGACTTCTGGATCTCGATGGCGCGCGCCTTCTCGGCAGCCTTGATGGCCTCGGCGCGCTCCGCCGCGAGCGAGTCGGGGATCTTCACGTCCATCTGTACGCAGTAAAGCATGGTGTCTCCTTGTTTGTTGAAAGTGGGGTGGACGGGCCTTCAGCCCGCGCTGTCGTCACCGGTGACAGGCGTTGTGCGGAAAGGCTTGAGGCGGCCGATAAACGTCTTGCCATGCTCGAACCAGGCTTTGCGGACGTCCGACGCCAGGTAGGTCTCGTAGGCAGCTTCGTTCTCGAACCAGCATTCGCCGATGGCGTCGACGTGGCCGATGTCGAAGAAGGGCACATGGGTATCGGTGGGCTGCGCGGCGACGAGGCGGACCTCATATTTGTGCAGGCCCGGCACATCGTGCGACATCTCGTAGTGGCGCAGGCATTCCGCGCGGAAGGTCTTGTCGGACATGCCTTCTGGCTTGACCAGCAGGTACAGCAGGCGAATCATGTTGGCTCCTCTCGGTTTGGGGTTGGCTCAGTCGTGTTTATGCGCTCCTTGCCGGGAGCGCGCTGCGTGTCAGGTATGCGCCTGCGCCGGTGCGGCCAGCGGTGCCGCTGCATGGCGCTCGTCCTCTTCGCCGATGCTCTCGATGGCAATGCCGCGCGTCTCGGGCAATAGCAGTATGCCGAACACTGCGAAGGCATAGGCCACCAGACAGAAGGTGCCCATGGCATTGGCGAGGCCGATATGGGTGGACAGCACGCCGACGCCGACGACGGAGCCCGCTCCCACCGACTTGCCTACGTTATAGGCGAATCCCATGCAGGTGGTGCGCACATGGGTGGGGAACAGTTCGCTGAGAAAGGGCCCGAGCGCGGCGAACATGCCGATTGCGGAGAAGCCGACCAGGAAGCCCAGGATGGTGGCCATCGTGGTATTCAGCGGCAGCAGCATATAGCTGACGGTGACGATCCATGCGCAGATGGAGAGCAGGATCAGCGTGGGGCGCCGGCCGATCCGGTCGCAAAGGTCGGCCGCCACCGCGAAGCCGCAGAAGGAGCCGAAGGCCATGATGAAGACGGTCACGATCATCGATGTGGCTGCGACCCCGCGCTGGTTAAGCAGGGACGGCAACCAGACCAGGATGGCGTAGCAGCCGGCCTGCAGCCCGATTACCAGGATGCTCGACAGGACCAGTGAACGCCCGTATTTGCGGTTGAACACCGATGCCAGCGTGGCACGCGGTGCGTGGCTCTGCCGGGCGCGCTCGAACATCGGCGCGTCCTTGATATGGCGCCGGATGAACAGCACGATCGACGCGGGGATGATGCCGCTCCAGAACGCCACGCGCCATGCCATCTCGTGAGGCAGCCACGCCAGCAGCAGCGTGGCCACGACGACCGCCAGCGCCCAGCCCAGCGCGAAGCCGGATTGCACGTAGCCCATGGCCTTGCCCCGGTGCTTCGGGTCGATCACTTCCGCCATCAGCGCCGCGCCGACCGCCCATTCACCGCCAAAGCCCAGGCCCTGGAGCGTACGGGCGACCACGAGTTGCTGATACGTCTGGGCGAAGCCGGCGAGCACGCCGAAGCACGTGAACCAGATGATCGCCAGCACCAGGATGCGCGCGCGGCCGTAGCGGTCGCTGAGGATGCCGGCACCCCAGCCGCCAACGGCGGTAACGATGAGCGCCACGGTCCCAAGCACGCCGACTTCCGCCTTGGTCAGCCCCCACGCAAGCGTCAGGGCAGGCAGCAGGAAGCTGAACATCTGCATGTCGAAGGAATCCAGCGCCCAGCCCGAATAGCAGGCCCAGAACGTCTTCTTCTGCTGGGGTGTCCCAGTCTTGTACCAAGCTAGCATGGTTGTCTCCTGTTTGTGTCTCGTTCTTTGTCAGTGTTGTGCCACCGCGTTCCGAGGCATCGCTGCCTCGAGCGCCGGCCTTTCCGGCGGATATCAGGCAGGCTCTGCCATGGCGAGGGTGGTGAAGTCGAGCGCTACGTCTGTGACTGACTGGAGGGCCTGCGGCGACATGTCACCGATGATCTCGATGACCGAGACGCCTTGTGGCCCGATGGCAAAGGTGCCGAGTTCGGTGTAGATGCGGCTTACGCAGGCGAGGCCCGTCAGCGGATAGCTGCATTGGTGGCGCAGCTTGCTGGCCCCGTCCTTGGTCATGTGGTCCATCATGACGAACACGCGCCTGGCGCCGATGGCCAGGTCCATGGCGCCGCCCACGGCCGGAATGGCATCGGGCGCCCCGGTGTGCCAGTTGGCCAGGTCGCCGCGCTCCGATACCTGGAAGGCGCCGAGCACGCAGATGTCGAGATGGCCGCCGCGCATCATGCCGAAGGCGTCGGCATGATGGAAAAAGGCCGCGCCTTTCTCCAGCCGGATCGCCTCCTTTCCCGCATTGATCAGGTCCCAGTCTTCCTGTCCCGGCTCCGCTGCCGACCATTGCCCGAGTACGCCGTTCTCGCTGTGCAGGATGACTTCGCGGTGGCGGGGCAGGTGGTTGGCCACCAGGGTCGGCAGGCCGATGCCGAGGTTCACATAAGAGCCGTTGGGGATATCCCGCGCCACGCGCGCGGCCAGAAGGTTCTTTGCCACTTGGTCCATGGTGTTCAACTCGCTTGCAAGAGTGCCGCTTGCGTGCCGGCGTTGTCGCGCAGCACTACGCGGCTGACGAAGATCCCGGGGGTCACGATGGCTTCCGGGTCCATCTCGCCCAGCTCGCAGACCCGCGTTACCGCGGCGATGGTCTGGCTTGCCGCCATCGCCATGACGGGCGCGAAGTTGCGCGCGGTCTTGTTGTAGACGAGGTTGCCCCAGCGGTCGGCCGCCGCGGCGTTGATCAGCGCGACGTCGACGTGGATGGGGTACTCGAGCACGTAGCCGCGTCCGTCGATCTGGCGTGTCTCCTTGCCTTCAGCCAGCAGCGTGCCGAAGCCCGTTGGCGTGTAGAAGGCGCCGATGCCGCTGCCGGCGGCGCGCAGGCGCTCTGCCAGCGTGCCCTGTGGCACGACTTCCAGCTCGATCTGGCCGGCGCGGTACAGTGCTTCGAAGACGTAGGCATCGCGCTGGCGCGGGAACGAGCACACCAGCTTGCGTACCCGGCGGGTCTTGAGGAGTGCGGCCAGCCCGTGGTCGCCGTTGCCGGCGTTGTTGCTGACTACCGTGAGATCCGTGGCGCCCTGTTCGATCAGGGCGTCGATCAGTGCATCGGGCATGCCGGCGCCGCCGAATCCGCCGATCGCGATGGTGGCGCCGTCGTGGACATCGTCCACGGCTTCGCGCGCCGTTCTGTAGAGCTTATCGATCATGTCTCGCTTCATTGTTGTTTGGCGAGACTAGGTTGCCATGCAGTCGGCGGCCTAACAATTTCGGGTTCTGCAAGCTGCCTTAGCGCTGGCTTAAGGCGTGGCGAAGCGGGGCGACTGCACGCCCGGTTGCGTGTTGAGAAGGGCTGCGTTGTCAGAGTCCCTGCTTCGAAGCGCGGGCGACACCGCGCCCCGCTAGCCAGTTTCGGGGCGGAGATCGAGCGGGGGCAGGTGCAAGCAGGGAAGGGCGCGAGCTAGCTGGCGATGCCGCCCGGTGCGTAGCGGCCGATCAGCCGGTTGGCGAACTCACGGGCGAAGCTGGACAGGCCTTCCAGGTCTCGTGCGCAAACCTGGAAGGTGCGTATGGCCCAGTCATCGCGCAGGTTACAGGCTCCGATCGGCTGCTCGCCCTTGAGGCGCGCGAACGCGGCCTTTGGCATGATGGCGATGCCGGCCCCGGCGGAGACCATGCGGCAGATGGCATCGTAACTGGCCACATGCACCCGGATGGTCATGGGCTTGTGCAGCGCGCCGGCAGCACGCATCATGAACATCTGGAAGGCACTGCCTTCGAGCAGCGCGACGAAGGCGTACTCCAGCAACTGCTCGAACCAGACCTCGCGTTGCGCGAGCAGCGGATGGCCGAGCGGCGCGACCAGAATCAGTGCGCTTTTGACGAAGGGCACCGCTTGCAGGCCCGCGGTGGGCACATTGCCGGAGATGATGCCGAGATCGGTGGCGCCTTCGCGCACCAGGCGGACGATGTCGTCGCTCAGGCGCTCGCGCACGTCGATGCGCACGTCCGGGTGGCTGGCGAGGTAGTCGCCGATCACCGGGGGCAGGTACTCGGTGATGGCCGTGGTGTTGGCTACCAGCTTGAGCTGCCCCGAAAGGCCCGCGGTAAACGGCTGGAGATTGCCTGTGAGCCGCTCTAGCTCGGCGAGCACGACGCGGGCGTGCTGGAGATAAACCTCGCCGGCCGCTGTCAGCGATACGCCCTGGGGCGAGCGCTCCAGCAAGCGCACGCCCAGCGTGTCTTCGAGATTCTTGATGCGGTTGCTGACCGCCGGCACGGAGAGGAAGGAGCGCTCCGCACCACGGGTGAGGCTTCGTGTTTCCGCTACATTGACAAAGAGGCGGAAATCGGTGATGTCGAAGGGAACGGCCATGCTGCTGGACTCGCGGCAAACTGGGTGTGCCACGATCATACCCGTGACGGCGGGAAGGCACGCGGCGGGCAAGCGGCCGCCCCGTAGCTACCAGGTGGCCGGCTCGAAGCGGAAGCCCGCGCCCTGGCGCCTGACATAGCCACAGTAGGGCTCGCCGAAATGCACCGGCAGGATGAGCGCCTCGCGGTCGGCGGCCTGGTTGAGGAAGGCCAGGCGCGTACTGCGCGCCAGGTCCGGGCGGATGCAGTAGCCGGAATTCACGTCAGGGCGCACGATTTGCAGCGGGCTGTGCAGGATATCGCCGCAGAAGATCGCTTCCTCGCCCCGCGAGCGGATGCGGAACGCGACCTGGCCGGGGCTGTGCCCCTCGGCGGGCTCGACCTGCAGGCAGCCGGCGATCTCCTGCCCGGGCACCATCATTTCCGCCAGACCTTCCGTGACCACTGGCATGACGCTGTCAAAAAAGGACTCGCCAAACACGTCCACCACACCCGGCTCCTTGTTGCGGCCCTCGTCGCAGAAGACGAAGTCATCCTTGGGGATGTAATAGCGCGCATTGGGGAAGGTTGGCACCCAGCGGTTGTCCTGCCAGGTGGTGTTCCAGCCGACGTGGTCCGCGTGAAGGTGCGTCATCACCACATGGGTGACCTTCTCCGGCGGCGCGCCGGCGGCGATCATCCACTCGCGCACCAGCGTGTTGAGCATATTCATGCGCGCAATGCCGGCGCGCGGCTTGAAGTTGCCCACGCCGGTATCGACCACGATGATGTCGTCGCCGGCGTGCACCACCCAGAACTGGATCGTCACGATCAGCTTGTTCATGTGCGGTATCCAATGGTGCGGCGCCATCAGGCCGGCATTGGCGTCGAGCACGGCGCGGTCGATGTCCGGAAAGAGGAAGGCGGGGTCGTGCGTCGGTCCCGCGTATTCGAGGATGCGGGTGATCTTCAGGTCGCCGACGGTGCGCGATTGCATCATGTGCCTTGTCTCCGTTTGGTCTTGCGGCCCCTCCCGGGGTGGGGCGCTTGCGGTATCGCCAACTTTTGCATTGGCAGGCGTCGAGCATCGGCTATCTTCAGCGCCTCGCCAATTTCGCATTCCAAAAGAGGGGTTTCAGGTAGCTTCATGTGCCGGAACAGTGGCAGCGGCGACAGCAGATTCGTGCGTGAGCGAGGACAGCGGGTTGCCCAACTGCAGGACCGCGCACGGGATCAGACACTTGACCTCTGGGCGGTGACCTTTGTCCGCCCTGGCCGTCCTAGTCTTTCCTTGCCAAATGTCTTAGCAAGGCCGCGTTGAATCGTTCCGGCTGATCGATATTCGGCAAGTGGCCCGCCCCTTCGATCAGGTCGAGCCGGCTTCCCTGGATCATCGTCTGGATTGCCTTGTTGGCTTCCGGCAGTACCCCATCATTCGCGCCGACCAGCAGGGTGGTGCAGGTGCGGATTCCGGCGAGCGCCGGCAGGTAGTTCAGTTGCTGGATGGCCCGGGCGCAGCCTGCAAAGCCGGTCACTGAGGTTGAAGCCGCAATGGCGCGTAGCCGCGCCGCGGTCTCTGGTTCCCGGGTCAGGAACGGAAGGCCGAACCAGCGCTCAAGGGTGCCATCGGCCAATGCGGCGCAACCGCCTGCGCGGGCCTGCTCGATGCGCGCATCCCACGGCGCGGCGACTTCCGGCGGTGCATCGGCGCGGGCATCGCACAGGCACAGGCTGAGCAGGCGCTCGGCGTGGTGCAGGCCAAGGCCGAAGCCGATCATGCCGCCAAGTGACAAGCCCACGTAGTGGACTTGTTCCAGGTCCAGTGTATCCAGGACTGCCACGGTATCGGCCACCAGGTCGTCCATGCTGGCCGGCGCGGTGTCGACGGTCGAGTCGCCGTGGCCGCGGATGTCGGCGCGAACGACCTGCCAGCCGCGGCTGGCGAGCAGTGCTGCCTGGGCGTCCCACATGGCGTGGCTGGAAAGGATCGAATGGCTGAGAAAGACCGCCGGCGCGCGGGGGTCGCCTGCGCGCACGACATGAAGGCGACCGCGCCCGGACAGCGCAACGGTGGTGATGCGGGGGGTGAAGTCAGGCATCGTGCTCTCCTCAATAGCCGGCGAAGAACTCGGCAACCACTTGTTCGGGCGGCACGCCGCAGGCGTCCAGCGAGTCTTGCAGCGCACCCACCATCGCGGTCGGCCCGACCACGTAGTAGATGCTGTCCTGCCAGTCCGCCACGTCGGCACGGATGCGCCCGGCGTCAATGAAGCCGCCGCGCGTGCGCACCTTCGCGTGCGCAGCGTCGTGTTCGCCACAGCCTTCGCTGCTTTCGCTGCTTTCGCTGAACACATGCACCACTTCGAAGTTCTCCAGTTCGGCCGTCAGGGCGTCCAGTTCTTCGCGCCAGGCCACGCTAGCCGGCGAGCGGTTGCCGTACAGCAGGGTGACCCGGCGCGCAGCACCTGCGCCGTTGCGCTGCAGGTGCCGCAGCATGCTGTAGAACGGCGTAATGCCGATGCCGCCGGCCACCATGACTACCGGTCGCTGGTCGTCTTGCAGGACAAAGTCGCCCATCGCCGGACTGATCAGCACCGATGACGCGCCTGGCTGGCCTTGCCCGAGATGGCGCTTGAACGCCGAATCGCGCATCCGCATCGCCACCGTGAGATGGCCGTCGTGCGGGGCGCTGGCGATGGAGAGCATGCGTTCGCCATCGTCTTCCTCGGTGGGCGTGAAGCCCGGAATCTGCACGCTGAGGAACTGGCCGGCTTCAAACTCGAAGCCGGGCGGGCGTTCGAGGTCGAAGGCGACGGTATGTTCGGCGATGGTGCGGGTGGCGAGGATACGGGCGGTGAAGGTTTCGGAATCCGACATGGGAGTCTCCATAAGGCGGTGAAAGTCTGGCGCGGGCACTCAGCGCGTCGTGCCCGTGTTGTGCAGGTCGGCAATGGTCAGGCGCGGGGTCAGCGCCTGCTGGTCGGTGCGCAACTCGATGAGCGCGGGCCGTCCCGCCTGCACCGCGCGATCCCAGGCGGCGGCGAAATCGGCGGTGCGTTCCACCACCTCGCCGTGACCGCCGTAGGACTCGGCAAGCCGCGCGAAGTCGGGATTGCACAGGTCGGTGCCGCACACGCGGCGTGGATAGTGGCGCTCCTGGTGCATGCGGATGCTGCCGTACATGCCGTTGTTGACCACCACGACAATGACGTTGGCGCCGTATTGCATGGCGGTGGCGAACTCCTGGCCGTTCATCAGGAAGCAGCCGTCGCCGGCAAAGCAGACCACGGTGCGGCCGGGATGGCGCAGTTTGGCGGCAATGGCGGCGGGCAGGCCGTAGCCCATCGTGCCGCTGGTCGGCGCAAGCTGGGTGTTGAGGCCGCGGTACGGGTAGAAGCGCTGGACCCACAGGGTGTAGTTGCCGGCGCCGTTGGTCAGGATGCTGTCGGCGGGCAGCCGCTCGCGCAGCCACGCCATGATCTCGCTGAGGTTGACTTCGCCGGGCATGGCGGTGGGACGCAGGAAGTCCCGGTAGTCGGCATTGGCGGCCTCGGTCCAGGCCTGCCAGCAGGGCGCCGCCGCTGGGGCGGGCAGCGCGCGCGCCGCGCGGGCGAAGGCCGGCATGGTGGCGTTGATCGGCAGCTCCGGCCAGTACACACGGCCCAGTTCATCCGGATCGGCGTGGACGTGCACCAGCGTCTGCGCGGGGCGCGGCACCTGCAACAGCGTGTAGCCGTTCGTGCTGGTCTCGCCCAGGCGGGCGCCCACGGACAGGATCAGGTCGGCTTCGGTGATCCGGCGCGCCAGGGCGGGGTTCATGCCCAGTCCCGCTTCGCCGGCGTAACGCGGGCTACGGTTGTCGAACAGGCCCTGGCGGCGGAACCCGCAAATGACGGGCAGCGCGTGGCGCTCGCTGAAGGCCGCGATGTCGGCGTACGCCTGTTCGGTCCAACCGCCGCCGCCCAGCACCATCAGAGGATGGCGCGCCCCGGCCAGCAGTTCCTGCAGTCGCGTCATCGCATCGGCATCCGGGCACGCCTGGGCAGGCCTGGCCGGCGGGCAGTCGGCCACGCAGGCAACTTCTTCCAGCATGTCTTCGGGCAGGGCCAGCACGACCGGACCGGGGCGGCCCGACATGGCGACATGGTAGGCGCGGCTTACCAGTTCCGGGATGCGTGCGGGCGAGTCGATCTCGTCCACCCACTTGGCCATGTGGCCGAACATGTGGCGGAACTCGATCTCTTGCCATGCCTCGCGCCCGCGATGGCCGCGCGCGGCCTGGCCGACGAACAGGATCAGCGGCGTGGAGTCCTGGCTGGCGGTATGCACGCCGATGCTGGCATTGGTCGCGCCCGGCCCACGTGTCACGAAGCAGATGCCGGGGCGTCCGGTGAGCTTGCCGTAGGCCTCGGCCATGTGGGCGGCACCGCCTTCCTGCCGGCAGACGACCAGTTGCAGGCGCGCGCGCGCATCATGCATGGCGTCGAGGGCCGCGAGAAAGCTTTCGCCGGGCACGCAGAAAGCGGTGTCGCAACCCTGGGCGAGCAGGGCGTCGATAAGGATCTGGCCGCCGGTGCGGTCTTTGAGGTCAGGCTGCATGGGGAAGCTCCGCATGTTCGTGTCGATGAGTGGCCATAGAGGCTGCGCTGGCCAGCATGGCGGGGGCGCCGATGGCGCACAGATAGGACGGGTCGAGCGCCGCGACGTCGGGGCAGCCGAGCAGCGCGAGATTGACATCGATCTCGCGCTTGAGCACTTCCAGCGCCTCCTGCGCCAGGGCGCGCCCACCCGTCGCCAGTCCATAGAGCAGCGGGCGGCCGCAGAACGCCGCGTCGGCACCCAGGGCCAGGGCCTTGAGCACGTCGGTGCCGCGCCGGATGCCACCATCCAGGATCAGCTTCAGGCCGCTGCCGGCCACGGCGTGGGCGATGGCCGGCAGGGCGTCCAGCGGCGCAAGCGCGCCGTCGAGCTGTCGCCCACCGTGGTTGGAGACAAAGATGCCGTCGGCGCCGGCTCGCAGTGCGGCCAGTGCATCCTCCGGGCGCAGGATGCCCTTGAGCAGCAGCGTGCCCGGCCAAGCCTTGCGGATATGGCGGATGTGCTCCCACGTGAGAGCTGCCCGGCCTGCACGGTGGTCCCCCTTCATGGCGGTCACGATGGGGCCGCCGCGCGTGGCGGCGAAGTTCTCGAAGTGAGGCACGCCGTGTTGCAGCAGCGTCCGGGCGAAGGTTCCCGCCAGCCAGCGCGGGCGTGCGAGACCGCCCAGGATCAGGCGCGGGCTGGGCCGCAGGGGCAGGCTGAAGCCGTTGCGGATCTCGTTCTCCCGGGTGGACGCAATCGGTACGTCGACGGTCACGACCAGCACACGAACCGCAGCCCGGCGCAGCCGCTCCAGCAGGGGATCGATCACCTCCGTGCGCGCCGGCAGGTAGGCCTGGTACCACATGTCCGGGTTGACCTTCGCCACCCTCTCCAACGGCGTGGTCGAGGCCGCGCTAAGCACGAACGGCACGTTCGCGAGCCGCGCCGCGGCGGCCAGCGCGCAGTCGGCGTCGAAGCCGCATAGTACGCTGGCGCCCATGGGGCTGATACCGAGCGGCGCGGCAAAGCGCGTGCCGAACAGCTCTGCGGACTGCGAGCGCGCCGACACATCGACCAGCGGCCGTGTCAGGAACCGCCAACGGGCGAACGCTGCGCGGTTGCCGTCCAGGGAACTGCCGTCCTCGCTGCCGCCACTGACGTAGCCGAAGACGCTGGCCGGCAGGCGCCGCCGCGCGGCACGCTCCAGATCGGCCAGCGAGAGTATCCGTGGTGCGCTCATCGCGTCGTCTCCAGGACTGCCATGTCTGTCATTCCGCCGAGATCCGGTTGTCGCGGATGACTTTTTCCCAAAGCCGGGACTGCGCCTGGAAGAAGGTCTTGAAATCGGCGACCGAACCGCCCATCGGCATGACGCCCTGCTGGGTGAACACCTGCCTGACGTCGTCCGACTGCAGTGCCTTGTTGAGTTCCGCATTCAGTCGGGTCACGATCGCCTGCGGGGTGCCGGCGGGCGCCGCCAGCCCGTACCAGACCGAGACATTGAAGCCGGGGTATCCCTGTTCCGCCACCGTCGGCACCTCTGGCGTCAGCGGCGAGCGCTGGGGGCTGGTCACCGCCAGCGCGCGCATCTTGCCCGCACGCAGGTGGGGCAGCACGTTGGGCGTGTTGTCGAACATCACGTCAACCTGGCCTCCCAGCAGGTCGCTCACCATGGGCGAGCTGCCCTTGTAGGGGATCTGCTGCATATCTGTGGACGTGAGGCTCTTGAAGTACTCCATCGTCAGGTGGTTGGAGGTGCCGTTGCCCGCGGTGGCGTAGTTGACCTTGCCCGGCGTGGCCTTGACCCTGTCCACGAGCTCACGCATCGATCTGTAGGGTGAGTCCTTGCGCACGACAAGCAGGTTCGGGGTTTGGGCGCCAAGGATGATCGGGGCGAAGTCGCGGTCCGCGTTGTAGGCGAGCTTCCTGTAGAGATACTGGTTCACCACGAGCGGAAAGCCGACCACCGTCAGGGTGTAGCCGTCTGGCGCGGCCCGTGCGCCGAACTCCGTGCCGACGATGGTGCCGGCACCGGGCCGGTTCTCCACCACCACGGGCTGCCCGAGGGCGGCGTGCAGCTTGCGGGAGAAGACGCGCGCCATGGTGTCGTTGAAGCCGCCGGGGGTGTACGGCACGACGATGGTAATGGGCTTGGACGGATAACTGTCAGGCTGGGCATGCGCGCCAGCGGCGATCAGCGCGCCGAGGGCAAGCGTCAGGATGCGGGGGATGGGTTTCATGGCGGTTGTCTCCTGGAGTCTGTTCTGGCGCGCGCTCGGGAGGCGCGTCGTGGCTAAGTCAACCTGGCATCCGGATCGTGCCGACGCTGTGGTAGATGTGCTTGATCTCGACGAAGTCGATGAGGGCGTCATAGCCATGCAGGCGGCCGATGCCGCTGCGCCGGTAGCCGCCGGTCTCGGCCTCCGCGAACAGCTTGTTGTGGTCGTTCAGCCAGACCGTCCCGTTGCGCAATGCACGGGCGACACGCCATGCGCGCGCGCCGTCGTGCGTCCAGACGCTGGCGGACAGGCCGAACTCGGTATGGTTGGCGCGGGCCACGGCCTCGGCCTCGTCGTCGAAGCGCTCCAGCACAACGAAGGGGCCGAAGATTTCCTCTTGCACGAAGAAGGCGCTGGTGTCGCGTTGCGCGACCAGGGCAGGGCTGACGAAGTGCCCCGCGGACAGCGCACCGCCCAGCGGGCCGCCGCGCACGATGACCTCGTCGGCGGCATCCATCGCGGCCGCCATCTGGTTGGCCACATGGGTGGCTGCAGCGCGGTCGATCAGGGGGCCCATCGCGGCGCCCGAGGCCAAGCCGGGCCCGATCTCGAGCGATTGCAGCGCCTGCGCCAGGGCCTGCTTCATCTCGTCGTAGCGCGAGCCGTGCACCAGCACGCGGCGTGCTGCCGTGCACTGCTGGCCGGAAATCACCGTGGCCGCCCGTGCCAGCTGAGGGGCGACGCTGGCGATGTCGGCATCCTCGAACACGAGGCAGCAGGACTTCCCGCCCAGTTCCAGCGACAGTTTTTTCATGGTGGACGCGGCATCGGCCATGATGCGCTGGCCCACGGCGTTGGAACCGGTAAAGCTGATGACGTCCACCTCGGGCGAGGCGACCAGGCAGCGGGCCACCGCGCTGCCCGTCTCGTTGACCTGGTTGACGACGCCTGGCGGCAGCGCCTCGTCCGCGTGCAAGGCACGGAGGATTTCGGTCGAGATCAGCGCGGTCTGGGCGGCGGGTTTGATCACGCAGGTGCAGCCGGCCGCCAGCGCGGGTGCCAGTGCGCGCACAAGGAGCACGACCGGGGCATTCCACGGAATGATCAGGCCAGCCACGCCGGCAGGCTCTTTCAGCATGGTGGAGAACACGCCCGGCTCGACTTCCAGCGCATGGCCGGGGATATGCCGTGCCAGGCCGGCGTAGTAGCGGATCTCCGAGACCGCGCCGGCGATCTCGGCGCGGGCCTGCGCCAGGACCTTGCCGTTCTCGCGCGTCAGCAGGTTGGCCAGCGCCTCCGCGCGTGCTTCGACGCGGTCGGCCCAGCGCAGCATCACCATCTGGCGCAAGCGCGGATTCTGGGACCAGCCCGGCTTCTCGAAAGCTTCCCGGGCGGCCGCGATGGCGGCACGCGCATCGGTCTCGCCACTGTCTGCCAGGTGGCCGAGCGAGGTGCCGTCGGCGGGATTGAGACTAACGGCCGTGGCGCCGCAGGCAGCAGGCTGCCATTGGCCGCCAATCAGGTTGGGGGCTTGAAAGTCGCTCATTGTGGGTAGCGAAAATTAGAAAGGCTGGGATGAACGTTGCCACCCGCCCGCGCGAAATGCGCGAAACGGCGGGAGGGGACGATGCCGGGAAGCCGTGCGCTCGGGGCTAGCGCACGAGTTCGCGGTTACTGAGCAGGGATGTGTGCATCCGCGACCACGCGTTTCCACAGCACCATCTGGTGGCCGATGAAGGCCTGGAACTGGGCCGGGCTACCGCCGTCGACGGCTACACCGTGCGTCGCGAACTGCTTCTGGATTTCCGGGCGCCGGAGGATGGCATTGATGTCGGCGTTGAGCTTGTCGACGATCGCTTGCGGCGTGCCCGTGCGCACCATGAAGCCATGCCACGACGACACGTCGTATCCCGGCACGCCGCTCTCGGCCACGGTCGGGATGTCCGGCATCAGGCTCGAGCGGTTCGCATCGGCGATGGCGATAGGCCGCAGCTTGCCCGACTGGATGAACGGCAGGGCATGCGGCAGGGCGTCGAACGCGACTTCCACCTGTCCGCCCGCGAGATCCGTCAGCATTGGCGTGCTGCCTTTGTAAGGCACCTGGTTCATTTCGACCTTCGCCATCCGCGCAAAGTACGCCATGGCGAGGTGATTGGACGAACCGCTGCCCGAGGAGCCGTACGGCAGGTTGCCGTGTGCCGCGCGGGCTGCGCTCAGCAGGTCATTGACGGAGCGCACCTTGGAGCCGGCGTTGACGACCAGCAGCATCGGCGAATGGCCGGCGAGTACGACCGGCGTGAAGTCCCGCATGCTGTCGTAGGGCAGCTTCTGGTACAGCCAGGGGTTGGCGGCGAAGGGGAATTGCGCCACCAGCACCGTGAGACCGTCGGCCGGGGCGCGGGCCACTGCCTGTGTACCCAGGATCGTGCCGGCTCCCGGCTTGTTGTCGACGATGACCGGCTTGCCCCAGGTCCTCGACAGTTCGTTGGCGACGACGCGGCCCAGGGTATCGTTGAAACCGCCTGGCGGGTAGGGGACGACGATACGCACGGTGCTCGCCGGATAGCTGGCGGGGGCGTCCGCTGCGGTGGCGCGCCCGTTCAGGGCGAGCGCGCCGAACATGAGGCAGGTGGCGATGCGGAAGGGGCGGGTAAAGCGCATGGGGTTGTCTCCAGTCGATCTTGTCTTGTCTTGTCTGTTGGCGCGTCGCCGCGCGCTGGCGCGGCCTGCGTCGTGGAACCGATGCCGCGCTGTCTGCCCGTGGGATCCGGCATGTTGTGAATCGATTCTAGATCCAACCTAATATCACGTCAAATAATCATGTATGATGGTGTATATCAATATTAATGATGTGATGATTGGTCGCATTCTTGGGCAATATGGCTGGGTGGCGAGGACTGCCGCTCGCCGGGCACATCAGAAATTCTGATTTGAAGCAGGGAAAAATCAGTAGAATTGCCCATCGGCGTGTCAAGGAGAAACGATGGAGTTCCGGCAGATCCAATATTTCGCCTGCTTGTTCGAGGAAGGCAGTGTGACGCGCGCCGCCCGACGGCTCGGCATCGTGCAGCCCGCGCTTAGCATGCAGATCGGCAAGCTGGAGCAGGAGCTGGGCCAGAAGCTGTTCGAGCGGAGTACGCAGGGCATGGTGCCGACCGCTTCCGGTCTGCAGATGTACCGCCTGTTCCAGCCAGTGCTGCAGGACTTTGCCAGCGCCCAGGAGGCGATCCTGCGCGTGGACGACGAGCTCAGCGGCCATGTGCGGGTGGGCATGATCGCCTCGATCGCGCAGGGCGTGCTGGCGGGCGCACTGACCGACTTTGCCCAACTGAACCCGCGCGTCACTGTGTCGGTCACCGAGGGCTACAGCAGCGTTCTGACCGACTGGGTGGCGGGTGGCCAGCTCGAGGCCGCCATCATCAACAACCCGCGGCGCGCCTTGCCCTTGCAGATCGAGCCGATCGTTGACGAGGACCTGCTCTTGCTCACCAGTGCCCAGCGCGAATTGTCGCTGCCGCAGCAGACGCCGCTGCGCACGCTGGCCTCGCTGAAGCTGGTCCTGCCGACGCGCCAGCACGGGCTGCGCACGTTGCTCGAGCATTTCGCGCAGAGCGAGAACATGGAACTGTCGCCCGTATTCGAAACCGATTCGCTGAACGCCATCGTGGAACTGGTCGAGTCCTCGCAACTGGCGACGGTGTTGCCCCGTGTCGCCGTGCGCGCCTTGCTGGAGCAGGGGCGGTTGCATGCCCGCACCGTGGTGTCGCCACGGCTGTCGCGGCTGGTCGTGGCGGTGACCAACCCGCGCCGCCCGCTGCCACCGGCAACCGCTGCCTTCGTCGCGCTGCTCACCGAGCGCATCCGCGCGCTGGGCGGCGAACAAGCTAGCTCGTGACGGCGGCGGGCTGCGGGACGGCCTGAGGGGCGGTCTTGGCAGCCACTGCGCGCGCCTCCCAGGAAACGCTGGCGTCTCCACTCAGGAAAGTCTGGCAGGCCATGCGGTAGCCCGCGGCGATATCCGCGTCGTTGAGATGCTTGCGCTCTTTTGGCTTGACGGCGTCGGCATGCTCTACACCGGTCTCGATGCGGCACTTGCACGTCCCGCAGACGCCCCCGCCGCACTTGAACGGGATGCCGCCCTGATGGCGCATCGACGCCCGCAGCAGGTTGCTGTTCTCGGGCACTTCGGCGACCCGTTCCTGATTGCTGAGAAAGGTGATGCGGATCATGCGGGCTCTCCGGTGGCATCCACTGCGCTGCGCTCCAGGCGCACGTCGAGCGTGCCGAAGCTAACCAGTTCGTTCAGCGCGCTGCGCGCCGCTTCCAGCGTGGGGTACTGCGGCAAAAGTCGCGAGGGAACCAGGCTCACGCGTTCGGGCGGACCGCAGTCAACGATGCGGACCTTGACCGGCTGCGCCAGGCTGGCGATCACAAAGCGCGCGCGGCGGCGGCCGTAGAACAGGTAGTCGTAGCTTTCAACCGGCGCCATGCTGCCATCCAGCTCGGTCCGGTAGTGGCCGTCACGGCTTGAGAGAATCACGTACATCAGGGTCTCCACGGTATGTTCAGGCCTGTGCCGTGGCGCTGGCGGCCACGGCCGGACGCAGATCCACATCCTGGTTGAGGGTGATGTCCTCGTTGATCCAGAGTTGGCACACCAGGCGGAAACCTTCTTCCAGGCGGTCCCCGAGCATCTTCTTCTCCTTCCAGTTAGGCGCCGGCAGGTGCTCGGCCCCGCTGACCACCTTGCACGCGCAACTGGCGCACTTGCCCATCCCGCAGGCGTAGCGCAGGTGGGGGTGCGGAAACTGCTTGATGCCCGCGCGCACCACGAGGTTGCTGTTGGCGCGCACCTCGCCCTCGTGGGCAACGCCATCCTTCTGAAAGGTCACTTTCGGCATATGCCTCCTCTCCATTCTTGAAAATGATTTCACTTTGACTGTTCATCATCGCAAGTGAACTTGTTGCAAAGCATAGATGAGGAAAGATGCCTGACGCAAATCAGACTCGCTGATATAAGTATCATAAAAAATGATACGTATTGATTATTAAATCATCTGTAACTATGCTGTGAAGCACGCCCCGGCCATCGCTGCAATGTGTGCCTGAGCCACTACCCATTCCCCAAGGAGAGACAACCGTGACCCAATTGCTCGATAAAGACAGCTTCCGAACCGTCCTCGAAGACCTCGTGCGGGGCAAAAGTGCCAACTTGTCGCCGTTCAGCCAGGCCTGGGCCCAGGGCAAGCTCAGCCGCACGCACCTGGCACGCTGGGCTGAGAACCACTACCAGTACGTCGGCCCGTTTGCCGACTACCTGGGTTACATCTACGCGCGCACGCCGGCCGATGGCTATACCGATGTCAAGGACTTCCTGCTGGCGAACATGTACGAGGAAGAGATCGGCGGGGACCGCCATACCGACTTGCTCATCCGCTTTGCCGAGGCCTGCGGCTCCACGCGCGAGCGCATCGTCAATCCGGACAACATGCTGGCAGCCACGCGCGGGCTGCAGAGCTGGTGCTACGCGATGGCCATGCGGGAAGACCCCGTCGTGGCGGTGGCGGGCATCGTGATCGGGCTGGAGTCCCAGGTGCCATCGATCTACCGCAAGCAGGCGCCTGCGCTGCGGGAACAATATGGCTTCACGGACGAAGAGGCAGAGTTCTTCGATCTCCACATCGTCTCCGACGAGATCCACGGCGAGCGCGGTTACCAGATCGTGTTGGAACATGCGACCACGCCTGAGCTGCAGCAGCGTTGCCTGAAGGCCTGCGAGAACGGCGCGCAGATGCGCCTGCTCTACACGGGCGAGCTGTATCGCGCATACGTCGAGCAGGATGTCTCGCTGCTTGACCTGAAGCTCGCTGCCTGAGCCAGCATCGGGAACCGGCACATGGCGCGGCCTTGCCGCGCCGGCATGACCGACAGGCGCGTTGCCAAGGCCGCCAGTGCATTCCCGACTCCCTTCCCATATCCCCAAAGCCTTCCGCCATGCCAGCCCCCGACACGCCGATCTACATGGACTACAGTGCCACCACGCCGGTCGATCCGCGCGTCGTGGAGAAGATGGTTCCCTACCTTTATGAGCGATTCGGCAATGCGGCTTCGCGCAGCCATGCCTTCGGCTGGGAAGCGGAGGCGGCGGTCGAGGAAGCGCGCGAGCACGTGGCCCGACTACTGGGCGCCGACCCGCGCGAAATTGTCTGGACGTCCGGGGCGACGGAAGGAAACAACCTGGCGCTAAAGGGCGCCGCGCATTTCTACCGCGGCAAGGGGCGCCACCTGATCACTGTCCGCACCGAACATAAGGCGGTGCTCGACACTTGCCGGGAACTGGAGCGGCAGGGCTTTGAAGTGAGCTACCTCGATGTCGGCCCGGACGGCCTGCTGGATCTGGACGTGCTGCGAAACGCTCTGCGGCCCGACACCATCCTGGTCTCGGTGATGATGGTGAACAACGAAACCGGCGTGATCCAGCCGATTGGCGAGATCGGCGCCCTGTGTCGCGAGCGCGGCATCGTCTTTCACTGCGACGCCGTACAGGCGGCCGGCAAGCTCCCGATCGACCTGTCTGCCTTGCCGGTCGACTTGATGACCGTCACCGCGCACAAGGTGTACGGCCCCAAGGGCATCGGCGCTTTGTATGTCAGGCGCAAGCCCCGGGTCCGGCTGGAAGCGCAGATCCATGGCGGAGGCCACGAACGCGGCATGCGGTCCGGCACCCTGGCGACCCATCAGATCGTTGGCATGGGCGAAGCGTTCCGCCTGGCGGGGCGAGAGCTGGCCACCGAGGCGGGCCGGGTGAGTGCGTTGCGCGACCGCCTCTGGCAAGGCCTGGGCGATCTCGAGCAGGTTTTCGTCAACGGCAGCCTGGAACACCGCATCCCGCACAACCTGAACCTGAGCTTCAACTTCGTCGAGGGCGAGTCGCTGATCATGGGGCTCCGGGGCATCGCCGTGTCTTCGGGCTCCGCCTGCACCTCGGCTTCGCTGGAGCCATCCTACGTGCTGCGTGCACTGGGTCGCAGCGATGAGCTGGCCCATAGCTCGATCCGGTTCACGCTCGGCCGCTTCACCACGGAGCAGGAAGTCGACGCCGTTGTCGCGCAGGTACGCGCATGCGTCGAGAAGCTGCGCAGTCTCAGCCCGCTGTGGGAGATGTACCAGGAAGGGACAGACCTTTCGAAAATCGAATGGGCGGCGCACTGAACAGCCTTCCATGGCTGGCGTAAAGAGAGGGGAAATCGTGGTGGCTCGGGCGGGCTGCCGGCCAGAGATCAGCGCTTTTTGTTGCTGAGGCCGGTGACCGCCCGGGCCGCCTGGGGGCATGCCGCGGTGTCCCGGGACGACATGTTCTTTGCCGCGTGAGTGCGACCATGCAGTAGCAAAACGCCCCGGGGATGAAAGATCCCAGGGGCGTTCTGCATTTTGCATTTGGGCAGTGAGGTTGCCCCAAAAGCAATAATGGAACCTCGCGGGCCCCATTGGATCATCTGCGTGGCCAACGCCATTCTTCTGTTCCTGGCGCCCGGATCACTGGCTCCCGCCTAGCGTTGCCGAAGGCTCGATTCGTCTACGTTCAGGCGATCGGCAAGAAAGTCCAGGAAGGTGCGGATCTTGCTGGGCATTCCCTTCCGGCCCAGGACCATGGCAGTCGCATGCATCGAGGGACTTTCCCAGTTCTCCAGCACTCGCTTTAACCGGCCCGTGCGCAAATCATTTGCACACATGACGTTGGGTAGCATGCTCATGCCAACATGGCCGATGGCCATCTCTCGCGCAATGGAGATATTGTTCACCACCACCTTTCCGTGGATCGTGGCAAAGCGGTGCGTTGCCTGATTGCGGAGAGTCCAGATGCCATCCAGGCGTTGCTGAGCGGTGATGATGCAATCGTGCCTGTGCAAATCGTCCACCGCCAACGGCGTGCCACGACGAGCCAGGTACTCCGGACTCGCATAGACACCGCGGGTGAGCGTCGCAATGCGCCGATAGGTCAAATCGGTGTCCTTGAGTGGGCCGAGCTGGATGGTGAGGTCGTACGGCTCTTCACGGAGATCGACCGTGCGGCTGTTCACATCCACCTCCAATTCAATCTCGGGATACGCCAGCACAAATTCGGATATCACCCGGCCGATCCAGGACACCCCGAAATCGATGGGGATGCTGACTCGCAGGGCCCCACGCATCTCTGTTTGAAGTTCGAGCGTATCCAGACCCGCCTGTTCGACTTCATCCACTACGCGGCGGCAATGTTCGTAAAGGCGTGCCCCAATCTCCGTCGTGGTCAGCTTCCTCGGGCCTTTTTTTAAAAGCGCTGTCCCCATGTGTTGCTCGAGCTGCGTCAACTTGCGGCTGATCGTCGACTTGGGCAGACCCAGCTCGTTCGCGGCGCGCGTGATGCTCTGCGCATTGACCACGTCAAAAAAGAGACGAAGGGAGTTGAGATCCAGTTTTTCTGCCATGACCGGGAAAATTTGGAACACAGGATAAGTCGCTGCACATTCCAGCGAGGCACCGGCAATGCGTTCCACAACTGGAACGCCCCGCCCATTTTTGCAGCTATTCGGAACGCAGACACCATCCTACCATTGGCCACAGCTTGACACCGGACGCAAATGCTTCGCCGATGCGCCCGAACAGAAAAGAACAATACGGAGACAACCAATGAACAGACGCACACTCTCGCGACGGGCGCTGCTGAAGGAGGCATCCGTCTTTGCACCTGCTGCAGCCTTCGGACTCGGCGCCTTCGGAATTCCACGTGCCTTGGCTCAAACGCCGCTTAGATGGGCCAACCTCGCGCCTGGCTTTACCACCTTGCTGACGGAATACATGGTTGCCAAGGGGATCGACAGGGCAAACGGTCTCCAGCTGGGAAGACCCACGGCCTACACATCGGTTACGACCTACTACAACGACTTCGTTGCGGGAAATTACGATATCTGTATCGGCAGCTGGGACACCTTTGCATCCCGTTATCTTTCGGGTGTGCCGCTGCAGTACGTTTGCTCCGTCACCACGGGCAACATGATCAGTATCGTAACGCGGGAAACGAGACTCGCCGCTGTCAGAGACCTCAAAGGAAAGACCCTTGCCGCTCCGCAGTCGACAGGCACGTACCGCATGATGCGTGCCGTTGTAAAAGAGCTCAGCGGGATCGATATCGAGAAGCACGCAGTCGTTCAGAACGTCGACAATCCAGCCGCCGCAATCACCCTGGTGATGGCCAACCGCGCCGATGCGGGACTCACTTGGGAACCCAATGTATCTGTGGGGATCAAGCGCGTTCCCGACATGCGCGTTCT
Organism: Cupriavidus sp. 2TAF22; assembly: GCF_052115045.1. Classification (NCBI taxonomy): domain Bacteria; kingdom Pseudomonadati; phylum Pseudomonadota; class Betaproteobacteria; order Burkholderiales; family Burkholderiaceae; genus Cupriavidus; species Cupriavidus sp. 2TAF22. The sequence continues at coordinate 28,027 of NZ_JBFRFX010000046.1, read as the reverse complement.
CTACAACGCTGGCGAAGAATATCGCCGCAAGCTCAATCTCGATCTGCCCTATTTTGGCGTTGCGGCTCGCAAGGAAGCGATCGCGCGTGACCCCACTCTTGTCGCGAGGTTGAACAAAGCCTTTGCGCAATGCATTGAGGGCATCACCACAAGACCCGATGAAGCCGTCGCAATTGCAGGAGTGAACTCCGGAACGCCGCCGGATGTGTTAAAGGCGGCAATTGCTTCCCGGCGCCTGGAGTTCAAGCACGCATCGATGCAGACAGAAGAGGGCCGCCGTTCCGTTATCGCGGCGAGTGAGTTCCTGGTGCGCAATGGCGCCCTGGCCAAGACGGTTGACAACGGATTCTTTGCGCTATGAAGCAGGCAGATATCACGGGGACCAACGTCGCCGAGTCCCCAGTGGAGTCTTTGGATTCCTCGACCAAGCAGTCCAGCACGACGGCCAGGAAACACGACCGTCGCGACGCGAAAGCCTTGGTCATTGTGGTGGCGTTACTTTGCATTCTGATGCAGGTAGCTAGCGGGTACGTCCCCGACTACGTGATGCCCTCTCCGGTAGTCATTGCCAGGGCGCTAACCGAGCTGATCGGGGCCGATCTGCTGCACATAGCGATCACGCTCGGGAGACTTGTGGCGGCCATCGTCTTTTCCGCCGTGACGGGGGTCGTTGTCGGACTCCTCATGGGAACCTCGAAGCGCGTCGGCCCCTACTTGAAAGCCATCGTAATGATCGATACAGGCATTCCTGCGCTCTCATGGATGCTGCTTGCCGTCTTCTGGTTCAAAGATCCGGAAGCCCGCATCTTCTTCATACTCACGGTGATCTTGCTGCCGTTCTATGCCATGAATGTGTACGAAGGTGTTCGTGCTCTCTCGACAGAATGGATTGACATGTTGGAAAGCTTCCGGCCATCACGCTGGCAGATGCTGCGCTTCCTGGTTGCGCCGCACATTATCCCGTACATATTCCTGACGACAAAATCCGTGATCGGTTATGCCATTCGCATGGTGATCTTCGCGGAACTGGTGGCGTCGGCTTTCGGAATAGGGTCACGAATGAGTTTCGCCCAGTCCACGTTCCGGATTGATCAGGTGATGGCGTGGACATTCCTTCTGGTCTTATTGAACCTGGCGATTCAGTGGGTGGCCACATTCGCGGAAAGCCGGCTCCTCGGTTGGCGTAAGGAAGCAAAGGTGCGCTAATGAAAGATTCGAATTGTCTGATTATTGAACTGCGCGATGTAGTAAAGCGCTTCGGCAGCTACACGGCGATCGACCACCTCTCGATGGCGGTCCGGGAGGGTGAAACCGTTGCGCTGCTTGGTCAAACTGGCGCCGGCAAGAGCACGGTAATGTCGCTGCTGATGGGAACGGCCACCGCGGATGCGGGCTCGGTAATGGTTGCTGGTGTCGATCCAGCTAGCGAGTTCACGGCACTTCGTGGCAAGTTGGCCGTTAGCTTTCAGACGGATCGGCTACTGCCGTGGCGCACTGCGCAAGAAAACGTCGAGCTTGGCCTGCTGTTGTTGAACTACCCAAGGAAGCAGGCACAGCAGCGCGCACAGGAATGGCTGCATCGAGTGAAACTTGGTTCCGCATGCAATAAGTACCCTGTGGAACTCTCGGGAGGCATGCGCCAGCGCGTATCGCTAGCTCGTGCCCTGGCAGTCGATCCAGCACTTATCTTGCTCGACGAGTCGTTCAGTCAGCTCGATCACGTCACCTCGCAAACATTGCGACGCGATTTCTCCGAGATCGTGCGTGAGCAACGCAAGACCTGTGTTTTCGTCACGCATCGTATTGAAGATGCACTGGAGATTGCTGATCGGGTGATTGTGCTCGCGGCACCTGCCCGGGTCTGTCTTGAGCTATCCATTGACGCAGAACAGAGAAGAGATGCCACTCGCATGGCCGAGATGCATGAACAAATCGAGCGTGCTATCGGAGGCGAGTCACTTGTGCATTAGGGGGCACGCAACCCGACCGCCAGGTCGACCTAGCCAAAGCCACAACAACCCAGACTAAGTGAGAAAGCGAGCATCACATGAGCCATCAGGACCATCGGGAAAATCAGGACCATCAGGACATCATTGTCGAAAAAGTAGAAGGCTGGTTGGAGATCACCATCCATCGCCCGGAGAAACTGAACTCGCTGCGAGAGACGACCGCGGAAGAGATTCTGGGCGTGCTGAGCGAGGTGGAATCGCGTCGCGACATAGCGGCCGTGATTCTCAAGGGGAGTGAAAAGGCCTTCTGCACGGGTATCGACACCAGCGAGTTCACGATCGGTGACAACGAGTATTTTGACTTCTATCGCAAGCGTCGGCGCCTGCGCAAGGTGAACCAACTGTTCCGGGAACTCCCTGGTTTCTCGAAGCCGATCATCAGCGCCATTGAGGGTTTCGCTCTAGGCGGAGGGCTGGAACTGGCGCTTGTCGGCGACCTGATTGTCGCTGGCGCCAACGCGAAGTTCGGCCTGCCCGAGATCCGGCTGGGCCTGATGCCCGGTGGCGGCGGCACGCAGACGCTGCCGCGTCTTGTTGGCCCCGCGTTGGCCAAGGAACTCATGTGGACCGGTCGACGCATCACAGCTGCCGAAGCGCGCGAGTACAGGCTGGTTAACCACGTTACCGAAGCAGGCATGGCCCTGGAGAAGTCGCGCGAACTAGCCCGCACGATCAGCGGCAATGCACCTCTGTCGGTGATGTTTACCAAGACGGTCATCGACCGCGGGATGGACCTTCCGCTCATGGAAGGGATGGCGGCGGAAGGAGATGTGTCCTTCATGCTGTACTTCACAAAAGATCGCCAGGAGGGTCTGAATGCCTTCCGCGAAAAGCGTACACCGGATTTCCGAGGAGAGTGAGAGCATGAAGCAAAAGGATATCGTGATTGGGGGATACGCAGAAACTCCCATCGACTACAAGACGGGCCGCAGCGCGTATGACCTGGCCGGGGAAGCACTCGACCAATTGCTTGCGAAGACAGGCATCGACAAGAGTGAGATTGATGGGCTGTCGGTAACCACCGCCTTGTCGGAAGCCCAGAATCCGTTCTTCGCTGTCTACATGACCGAAGCGCTTGGCCTGACACCAACATGGCTGAACTACGGGGGTATCGGCGGCTGCTCGGCTACGGGTGGCGTGGCGCGTGCCATGTCGGCAATCCGCGACGGCATGTGCAAGCTGGCTGTCGTGATGTCCTCCGATGCGCCCAGTTCCGACTGGCGCTCGAACTACGGCGCTTACCGCAGCGAGTTCCAGGACCCTCCGGGCGTGCAGGGGCCGCCCGCCACCTTCGGCCTGCTGATGAGTCGCTATATCCACCAGTACGGGCTGGACCCCGAAGCGCTGGGGAAGATCGCGATCACGCAGCGCGCGCATGCCCTGCACAACCCGAACGGTTACAAAAAGTTCCAGAAAGAACTCACCATGGAGGAGTACATGCAGTCGCGTGTCATCGCGGACCCGCTGCGCGTACTCGACAGCGTGATGTTCTGCGACGGGGCCAACGCCTTTATCGTCACCACCGAGGCGAATGCCAGGCGCCTGGGTTTGAAGAAGATGGTCTACCCGGTCGCCTATGGGGAGGTCACCAACTTCAACGGGGCCGATCCGCTGGCCGACATCACGCTGTCCGGTTTCACCAGGATAGGCCCCGAGGTTCTGCGCAAGGCAGAGCTTGCGCCCAGGGACGTCCGCATGTTCCAGCCCTACGACGACTTCACGATTGCCGTGATGATGCAGTTCGAGGCCTTCGGCTTTTGCGAGCGCGGCCAGGGCTCGGCCTACACGCTGCGCACCGATCTTTCCTTCGACGGTGACCTGCCGCTCAACACTGGCGGCGGCCAGATTTCCGCYGGCCAGCCAGGACTCGCAAGCGGCGGGCTCAACCTTGCGGAAGCCGTGCGCCAGATGTTCGGCGAAGGCGGCGCCCGCCAGGTGAACGATCCGCGCAACGCGCTGGTTACCGGCATTGGCGTCATTCCCTACGGTCGGAACTGGGGTACCAGCTCGGCCATGGTCCTGGAGGCATGAACAGCATGAACGAAACGATGAACACTCCCCCGTCCCGCCCGATCCCGAAGCAGGGCGTCTTTGTCGACAGCAAGCCGTTCTGGGACGGCATCGCGCAAGGCAAGCTGATGCTGCAGTACTGCACAGTCGCCCAGCGCTTCCAGCACTATCCGAAGCCGGTCAGCGGCTTCACGGGCCGACGCACGCTGGAGTGGCGCGAAGTCTCCGGCAAGGGCACGATCTACGCGTGCACCGTGGTGCGAATCGCCGGCCCCGGTGTCGAGGGGCGCATTCCGTTGTGCGTCGCGACCGTCGAACTGGACGAGGGCGTCCGCATCATCGCCAATGTCTTGAGATGCGCGCCAAGTGACATGGCGATCGGCAAGCGCGTGAAGCTGGCCATCGACCACTTGGCGCCCGAGCATCCGTACCCGGCCTTCGAACTCGAATAAGGAACGCCATGCGTCTCGAACAATTTATGGCGGCGCATGCGTTGCGCACGCCAGCGAAGGCGGCCGTGGTCGTCGGCGATAAGCGGTTGAGTTACGAGGATCTGCTCTGCAGTTCGCGTTCCCTGGCCGCCGGGCTACGGCGCGCCGGCGTGGTGCAAGGCGACCGGATCGTCGTGTACCTCCCCAACTGCATCGAGTTCGTGCAGGTCATGTATGCGGCGTTCACGCTAGGTGCAATCGTCATCCCGGTGAACACGCGCAACACGCCACGCGAGCTGGTCTATTTCGCGCAGGACAGCCAGGCGCGCATGTTGGTGTTTCACGCCGAGAGCGCGGCGGCGATCGAAGAGCTATCTTCCGAGTTCATGGGTGTTCGGCGCTTGTCGGTCGGTGGCGACGTGGCCGGCGCCGAATCCCTCGAGACGCTCCTGACGCGTTCCGACGAACGGCTGCCCGAGTTGGCATTGACGCCCGACGACGCCATGATCCTGTACACGTCGGGCACGACCGGGAAGCCCAAGGGTGCCATTCTTACGCACGCCAACTTCGTGATCGGCAATGCCTTCGTCAACGCGGTGGAGTGGGGTGTCACGGCCGACGATGTGTTTCTCGTCACCACGCCACTGGCGCATCGCACGGGCCTTGCGCGCCTGATGAACTCCATGGGCCTGGGTGCCACGCTGGTGGTAATGGAGCGCTTTGACGCCCAGGCGGCGGTTAACATCATCGAGCGCGAGCAGGTGAGTGCTGCCGGCATGGTGCCCACCGTCGCGCGCATGTTGATGCCGGTGCTCGAACAGCAGGCCGCGCGCTGTGCCAGCCTGCGCCACATCATCGTCACCGGCGAAGCATTTCCCGTGGAACTCAAGCGCCGGATGATCGATCATCTGCCAAAGGCACGGCTTCACTCGTTCTTCGCGATGACGGAGGTGGGATCTGTCACGGTCCTCAATCACGAGGAGCAATTCACGCACCCTGCGTCGGTCGGTCGCGTGACACCCGGTGTGCAGGTGAAGTTGATTGACGAGAAGGGCCAGCAGGTCTCCGTCGATGATGTCGGCGAGATTCTGGTGCGGTCCGGCGAGGCAGGTCGGTTCACCACAATGAAGGGGTATTTCGGGCGGCCGGAGGCGACTGCTGCGACGATCGTCGATGGCTGGGTTCACACGGGCGATATGGGTCGCTTCGACGCCGACGGCTACCTCTATATCGTCGACCGCAAGAAGGACATGGTGCTCAGCGGCGGCTTCAATATCTATACGAAAGAGGTCGAGCAAGTGCTGGCGGAGCACCCCGACGTCGCCGATGCGGYCGTGGTGGGCGTGCCCGATGACATCTTCGGAGAGGCGGTGGCCGCTTTCATCGAGCGGCATCCCGGCAGGGCGTTGAGCGTGGATGCGATCCAGGAACATACCAAGTCGCGCATCGCCAGCTACAAGAAGCCTAGGCATGTCTTCTTCGTCGACGCGCTGCCGCGCAACGGCGTTGGCAAAGTGCTCAAGGCCGATCTGCGCGAGATCGCGCTTGCGCGGCTGGCACAGCCGGTAACATGAACATGGAGCTTCGTCTGGATGCAAAGGCGTCGCACTGGATAGGAGGCGAGTGGGTGTCTTCGGGCGCGTACTTCGATTCGACCAACCCGGCCGACGCTTCGCTGATTGGAAGCGCACCGGCTGGGGGAACGGCCGAGGCGAAGGCTGCGGTCAACGCAGCCCGGCATGTCTTCTATACCACGGCCTGGCGCTACAGTCCGCGTCTGCGCGCTCGGGTACTGCTCGACATGGCCTTCCGGCTGGAGAACGATGCTCCCGCGCTTGCGCGGTTACTCACACTGGAGAACGGCAAGTTGCTGCGCGAGTCGGCCGGCGAGGTCGAGGGGGCTGCGTCAGAGCTGCGCTATTACGCCGGTATGGCTCGGAGTGCGGCCGGCCGCGTGGTGGAGCCCATGCCAGGCGTGCGCTCGCTGATTACGCACGAGGCCGCGGGTGTAGTGGCGATCATCGTGCCCTGGAATGCGCCGTTGATTCTCTTCGTGCGCTCGCTAGCCCCCGCGCTTGCAGCGGGTTGTACTGTGGTGGTCAAGGCGGCGCCGCAGACAGCGCTCTTTATGCATCGCGTGGCGCAACGCCTGTCTGAAGCCGTGGATCTGCCACCGGGCACGATCAACGTTGTGCATGAGCCTGGCAGCGACGTGTCTCAGGCGTTCGTCGCCTCGCCTGATGTCGACGTGGTCAGCTATACCGGGAGCACCGCCGTTGGCAAGACCATCATGGCCGCGGCGGCGCCGCAGCTAAAGCGTCTGTCGCTGGAACTCGGCGGCAAGGCGCCCTGCGTGGTGTGCGACGACGCGGATCTGGCCATTGCTATCCCAGCCATCCTCGAAGCGGGGACAATCCTGTCGGGCCAGCAATGCACGGCGGCGAGCCGCATCCTGGTGCACAGGAGGATTTATGACGATTTCCGCGACACCATGGTCGCGGCGATGCGGCACTTCCCCGTCGGGCCGGGCCATCTGCCGGACAGCCAAATGGGCGCCGTCATCGATATGGCAAACCGCGACCGGATCCTCGCCCTTGTCGATGAACTTGCCGACCGCCATCGCATGCTGGTGCGGGGCGGCCCGGTGGCTAATCTGCCGGCCCATGGGGCGTTTGTTTCGCCGACGCTGGTCGAAGTCGACGATCCGCAAAGCGAAGCCGTTCAGGCCGAGCACTTCGCGCCCCTGATGACGCTGGAGGTGTTCGACGACGACCGCACCGGCTTCGCGCTGGCCAATGCCACGCGCTTCGGTCTGGGGGCCAGCGTGTGGTCGCGCGACAGCGTAAGGGCGCATCGTATCGCCAGAGAACTTCGCTGCGGCACGGTGTGGATCAACGCGCATAACAAGCTCTTCGCGGAGGCCGAGGTCGGTGGCTATAAGGAAAGCGGCTTCGGTCGCCTCCATGGCGCCGAGGGCATGCACGACTTCCTCGAAATCAAACATGTCTATCAGGAGATCGGCAGCCTCTGACGCCGCCGCTATTGCAAAATGCTGAGACCCGAATCGACCACGGAAGCAGCCTTCCGGCACGAGGTGCGCGAATGGCTCGCCGCCCATGTACCCGATGCATTGCGTCACAAGACCTTCAGGCCGCTGCCCGCAGAAGGCATGCAGTGGTACAGGGCTCTTTACCAGCGCGGCTGGATCGCACCACATTGGCCGCGCGCGCACGGAGGCATGGGGGCCAGCCCGGTGCAACAGGTCATCCTCATGGAGGAGATGGCGCGCGCAGGCACGCCTGACTTTCCCACGCAGGGCCTGAACCACATCGGCCCGTTGCTGATCGCGCGCGGCACACCGGCGCAGCAGGGGCGCCACCTGCCGCCGATCCTCTCTGGCGACGCGATCTGGTGCCAGGGTTATTCCGAACCCGGCTCGGGCTCGGACCTGGCCAGCTTGCGCACCCGCGCGGAGCTGCGTGGCGATACCTTGGTCATCACCGGCCACAAGATCTGGACCACCTGGGGCCACCACGCCGACTGGATGTTCGCGCTTGTGCGCACCTCCAGCGCCGGCAAGCCGCAGCACGGCATCACCTTCGTGCTGATCGACATGACGACGCCGGGCATCCGGCGCCGGCCGATCCGCACCATCGCCGGCGACGAGGAGTTTGCCGAGGTGTTCTTCGACGACGTGGTGGTGCCGATCGAGAACGTGGTCGGCGAGATCGACAAGGGCTGGCAGGTGGCGACCGCGGTGCTGAGCGAAGAACGTCTGCGCATCGGCTCCCCGGCCCAGGCGCTGCGCGCGCTGGAGCGCCTGCGCATGATGCTGCGCGCCGCGCCGGAAGGCCGTTTGCGTGAGAGCGTGCACGAGGCCGCCGCTCTGGCCGAGGTGGAGGTCGAGACGCTGGTCGCCGCCTATCTCGAAGCCGCCGAAGCCGCGGAGCAGGGTGTCGCCGCCGACAGCTCCTATCTCAAGCTGCTCGCTACCGACACCGTGCACCTGCTGCTCGACTTGGTGCAGCGGGTGGCGGGCCAGGGCGCCGCACTGCGCGACGCCATTCGCCATGGCGACGACCTGCTCGACGCCACGGAAATGTTCCTGCAGGCACGCCGCCTCGGCATCTATGGCGGCAGCAGCGAAGTGCAACGCAACATCATCGCGACGCGGGTGCTCGGCCTGCCCGTCGCTGGGAGCAAGGCATGAACGCCGAACACGCCGCGCAGCTGCGCATGATTGGCGAGAGCGCCGCGGGCTTCGCGGCCACGCACGGCGGTACCGCACGTGCACGGCAGGTGCATGAGGGCGGTGCGGCATTGGAGGCGGCCACGTGGAAGGCCATCGCCGGACTCGGCTGGCTAGGCATCGCGGTGCCCGAGGCGAATGGAGGACTTGCGCTCGACGCCCCGGCCGCCGCAGTGGTCGCGGAAGAGGCCGGGCGCGCGCTGATGACGCCACCGCTGACGATGGGCATGGCCGCCGCGTTCTTGCTTGCCAAAGGCCAGGGCGCCGCCGAGGAGGCGTTGCAGACGCTGATGATGGGCGCGGGGCACGTCGCGTTTGCGGCCGCTGCGGTCGGGACGGATGCCACGGTCAGGGCGCCGCTGGTGCCGGACGGTGACGCCGCCAACCAGTGGCTGGTGGCACTAGGCGAGGGTCGTGATTTCGAGGTGCGGCTGTTGCGCAGGGGCCTGCCTGGAATAGTTTGCAACACCCGCGCCGCGGTAGACGGCAGCCGGCTCGCCGACCTATCCATCGATCACGCCGCCTGGAGCGACGCGCCGCGTGTGCTGTCGGGCTCGGTCGGGCAGGCGGCATGGCAGAGCGGTAGGCACCTGCTGTGGCTGGGCGACGCCGCCTACCTCTGCGGCCTGATGGACGCGGCGCTGCGCCTTGCCCTCGACTACCTGTGCCTGCGCCGGCAGTTCGGCGTGCCCATCGGCAGCTTCCAGGCACTGCAGCACCGTGCCACCGCTTGCTACGTGGACCTCAAGGCCACGCGCGCGCTGGTGCACGAATCGGCGCGCGCCTTCGGCGGCGGGCGCGAGGCTTGGGCTGCGGCTGCGAGCGTGCACCGCGCCGCCGCGGCTGCGCTGCGTGTCACCAAGGAGGTGGTGCAGTTCCACGGCGCGATCGGCTTCGCCGACGAGCACGACGCGGGCTTGTACCTGCGGCGGGCTCTGACCGTCGGCGCGCGCCATGCGGAGGACGCGTTCGCGCAACTTGCCCCGACGGCGCGGACCGGTTGACGCCATCTCATCCCTCGGCGAGAAGAAAAAGGAGACAACAAAGTGAGCTACCCCAAGATCATTTTTTCAGGGCGGGTTTTCACGCCCGAGTGGATGGAAGCCGAGGTCGAGCGCGTGAGCGCCGGCCTGCAGGCAGCCGGCGTGCAGCACGGACAGACCGTGGCCGTGATGATGCGCAACTGCCCGGCCTATGCTGCGCTGATCCTGGCCTGCCGGCGTGCTGGCGTGTACTTCGTGTCGCTCAACTGGCATTGCAAGGCGCCGGAGGCAGCGTTCATGCTGGAGGACAGCGGGGCCGGCCTGCTCTTCGTCCACGACGACCTGATCGCCCAGGTGATCGCGGGCGTGCCCGAGCGCGTCGCCATCGTGAGCGTGTCGGCCGACGAAGCGAAGCCACTGCCCGATGTCTCGGGGCGCGCTGCGTCGTGGGCCACCTTCGGCGTCGGTGCACCGCCGATGGCACCGCGGCCGCGCCTGCATTTCGGTTCGGTGCAATACACTTCAGGCACCACCGGCAAGCCCAAGGGCGTGCGGCGCCTGGCGCTGTCTCCCGAAGTGCGCGAAGAGCTGGAGCAGGAGTCGCGCCGCATCGGGCGCATCGCCTCGGGCATGGCGCCCGGGGTGACCGCTATGCTCTGCGCGCCGATCTACCACAGCGCGTCGACGCAGTACCTGGTACAGGCCTGCGACGCTGGTGCCACGCTGATCCTGGAGCCGGCCTTCGACGCGCTGCGCACGCTCCAGCTCATCGAGCAACACGCGGTGACGCACGCCTACCTGGTGCCCACCATGTACCGCCGGCTTCTCGCGCTCGGCGATGCGGAGCGTGTGCGCCACAGCGTCGCCACGCTGCGCCACGTGGCGTCCACGGGCTCGCCGTGCGCGCCGGAGGTGAAGCGCAGGATGATCGAGTGGTTCGGCCCGGTGATCACCGAGGCCTATGGCGCCAGCGAGACCGGCTATGTCACCTTCATCGATTCGCCCACCTGGCTGGAGAACCCCGGCTCGGTCGGCCGGGCGCTAGGGCCGGCGAAGCTGCGCATCCTCGATGATGAGGGCCAACCGCTGCTGGCCGGTCAGGTCGGTGCCATCTACGTGCGCCAGCCCGCGCTGCCCGACTTTACCTACGTCAACAACCAGGCAGCGCGCGACGCGATGGAAATGGATGGCCTGGTGGGGCTCGGCGATGTGGGCTACCTCGACACACGGGGCTTTCTGTACATCTGCGACCGCCGCACCGACATGATCATCTCGGGCGGCGTCAACATCTACCCTGCCGAGGTCGAAGCCGTGCTGCAGGGCATGCCCGGGGTGGCCGACTGCGCGGTCTTCGGCATCCCCGACGACGAGTACGGCGAGGCCGTCGCGGCGGCGGTGCAACTGCGGCCCGGCGCGCGGCTCGATGCGAGCGGGATCAAGGCCTTCCTGCGCGAGCACGTCGCCAACTTCAAGGTACCGCGCGTCATCGACTTCCACGCGGCGCTGCCACGAGAGGACACGGGAAAGATCTTCAAGCGCCTGCTGCGCGAGCCTTACTGGCGCGATCAAGCCCGTCGAATCTGAGTTCGACTTTGCCGGGGACAACAGAAGGAGACAAGCATGAAGAAAATCAGGATCAAGGCCGCGCTGTGCCTGGCCGGCGCGCTCGCCCTGCAGCCGCCCATCTGGGCGCAAGCTGCCACGGCCACCCCGACGCCGGGCAAGCCGGTCCGCATCGTCGTCACGGTGCCGCCGGGTGGTGGCATCGACACCATTGCGCGCCGCCTGGCGGCCAAGGTGGCGCCCGCAGTCGGACAGCCGGTGATCGTGGAGAACCGGCCAGGCGCATCGGGCATGCTCGGCGTGGACAACATCGTCAAGTCGGCGCCGGATGGCAGTTCGCTGATTCTGGCCGCGGGCTCCACCATCACGGTGCTGCCGCATCTGATGAAGAAGATGCCCTACGACGCGACCAGGGATCTCACGCCGATCACACAGATCGGTGTCACGCCGCTGGTGATGCTGGTCAAGGCCGAGAGCCCGGCGAAAGATCTCGCCGACTTCGTCGCCGCGGCCAAGGCCAGGCCCGGCACGCTGAGCTATGGCTCCTATGGCAACGGCACGCTCGGCCACCTGATCGGCGAGGTCTTCAAGCACGAGGCTGGCGTCGACCTGGTCCACGTGCCTTACAAGGGCTGTGCCGCTGCCATCAATGACCTGATCGGCGGGCAGGTGAGCGCAGTGTTCTGCGACATCGGTTCATCCGCCGCTTTCCTGCAGCCGGGCGGCCGACTGCGCGGCCTGTCCATCACCGGCACACGGCGAATCACGGCATATCCCACTGTTCCGACCTTTTCCGAGGCCGGTTATCCCACGCTCGGCCCGCTGGTCGGCTGGCTCGGCATTTTCGGGCCGGCCAATATGTCCAAGCCGCTGGTCGATGCGCTCGTGGCCGACTTTGGGAGCGTGATGAAGACCGCGGACATGCGCTCCGCACTCGCGCAGGTTGGCTACGAGATAGGCGGCCCGTCCGCCGCCGGTTTCGCAAAGACAGTGCAACAGGACACGCAGGTGTGGGGTCAACTGATCCAGCGCATCGGCGGCATCGCGCTGGAATGAGGCCAAGGTCATGCGCGAAGCCGTTATCGTCGCCACTGCCCGCACGCCGCTCACCAGGTCGTTTCGCGGCGAGTTCAACATCACGCCCGGTCCGGCACTGGCCGCCCACGCGGTGCGCGCCTGGCTGGTCACGTGCTGCTCGAAAGACGGCGCCGCAGGGCGAAGTATGCGGTGGTGACCATGTGCTCCGGCGGCATGGGTGCGGCCGGGCTCTTTGAAATATTCCGAGGCTTGCGATGGACTTGAACTTCACTACCGCCGAAGAGGCCTTCCGGGCCGAGGTGCGCGCCTTCCTCGCGGAGCGGCTGCCCGCCTCGCTAAGCACCAAGGTGGCCGAGGGCCGGACGCTGGGCAAAGCCGAGATGCAGCAGTGGCACGCCATCCTGCAGTCGCGCGGCTGGCTCGCGAGCCACTGGCCGCGCGAGCACGGCGGGCCGGGCTGGAACGCGGTCCTGCGCTACATCTTCGAGTACGAATGCGCGTTGGCCGATGCGCCGCGCACCGTGCCGTTCGGCCTGATCATGCTCGGGCCGGTGCTGATCCGGTATGGCACCGAGGCACAGAAGAAGCACTGGTTGCCGCGCATCCTCGACGGCTCCGACTGGTGGTGCCAGGGTTATTCCGAGCCCGGAGCGGGGTCGGACCTGGCGTCACTGACGACCACGGCCGTGCGCTCCGGCGACCACTACATCGTCAACGGCCAGAAGACATGGACCACGTTGGCGCAGCACGCCAACATGATCTTCTGCCTGGTGCGCACCGCCAGGGAGAAGCGCAAGCAGGCCGGCATCAGCTTCCTGTTGATCGACATGACTTCGCCCGGCGTCCAGGTGCGGCCGATCGTCACGCTGGATGGCGAGCATGAAGTCAACGAGGTGTTTTTTACCGACGTGCGCGTGCCGGTCGAAAACCTTGTGGGTGAGGAGAACGACGGCTGGACCTGCGCCAAGTATCTCCTCACGCATGAGCGCAACGCGGGTATCGGCTTCTCGGTCGTGGCGCTTCAGCGCCTGAAGGCGGTAGCGGCCAAGGTCATGAGCAACGGCCAGCCGCTGGGCCACGACCCGGCCTTCGCGGCACGCATGGCGCGCGTCGAGATCGACCTGGAGAACCTCAAGACGACCAATCTGCGCGTCACTGCCGCGGTCGCGAACGGTGGCGCGCCGGGACCGGAAAGCTCCGCGCTGAAGATTCTGGGTAGCGAGATCCGGCAGGAACTGGCCTCGCTCATCCGGCGCGCCGTCGGGCCATACGCGCAGCCGCAGTTGGGCGATGCGCAGGCCCTGGCGGGTGGGCCGGTGGAGGCCGCGACCGCGAGCGCGCAATACCTCAACAACCGCAAGCTGTCGATCTTCGGCGGCTCCAACGAGATTCAGCGCGACATCATCGCCAAGACGATGCTGCACCTGTGAAGGAGGGCGAATGAACTTCGAACTGACCGACGAGCGGAGGATGCTGGCCGACACGCTGCGCCGCTTCATCGCGGAGCAGTACAGCTTCGAGCGGCGCGAGCGCATCGCCGCATCGGCCGAGGGCTACAGCGCAGCGCTGTGGCAGCGCTTCGTCGAACTGGGCGCGGTCGGCGCACTCTTCGAGGAAATCGATGGTGGCTTCGGCGGCAGTGGCTTTGACATCGCGGTGGTGTTTGAGACCATTGGCGGCGGACTGGTGCTCGAACCGTTCCTGGCTACGCTGATGAGCGGCACGGCCCTCGCGCTAAACAGCAGCGGTGCGCATCGCGACTTGCTGGCCGACATCCTCGGCGGTCGCGTCCTGGCGGCTTTCGCACACGGCGAGCCTGGTTCGCGGTACGAGCACGCGCGCGTGGCGACGCGGGCGCGCCGTGTCAAAGGGCATTGGGTGCTCGACGGTGCCAAGGCGGTGGTTCGTCACGGCGAACAGGCCGGCTTCTTCATCGTCTCGGCGCGCACCGCGGGCAACGACGACGAGATGGCGGGCCTGTCGCTCTTCGTGTTGCCGGCGGACACTGCGGGGCTGGAGTTGCGCGGCTATGCACTTGTGGACGGGGGGCGCGGTGCCGATCTTGTGCTCGACGGCGTGCGCCTTTCCGACGGGGCGCTGATCGGCATCGAGGGCGAGGCCTTCGACGCCATCGAGCGCACCCTGGGGCATGGTGTGCTGGCGCTGTGTGCACAGGCACTCGGCGCGATGGAGGCCGCCAATGCGAGGACACTCGACTACCTGCGCACGCGCAAGCAGTTCGGCGCACCTATCGGCAGCAACCAGGCATTGCAGCACCGCATGGTCGACCTCTGGCTGGGCATCGCGCAGTCGCGCTCGAGCGTCATCAATGCGGCCAACGCGCTCCAGGCTGGGCGCATCGAGCGCGAGCGGGCTCTGTCGGCCGCCAAGGTCACGCTCGGCCGCGTGGGCACGCGCGTGGCCGAGGAGTGCATTCAGATGCACGGCGGTATCGGCATGACGTGGGAGCTGCCACTTTCGCACCTTGCCAAGGGCCTCGTCATGACCGACCACGCGCTGGGCGACGAGGACTACCACCTGGCACGCTACGTGAAGCTGGGACGCCGTTGAGGCTGCACCTCGCAGCGGCGCGGTTGGCAAAGGAGGGGTAGGCTGGCGCCATGTCCACCGTTTGGCCGCGAGCGGGGGCTAGATGAACTCTAGCCGTACACCGAGGAGAAGGCGCACAGATCCTTCTCTGAAGGATCCGGCACTTGCCAAAGGGCGGGCACTGGCGAGCCAGGCCGGCATGCGAGCGCTGGGGGGCATGCGTTCAGATATAATAAAAAGTCATTCCTCATGACAATGGCCGCATGGCGCGACGCATTCCCCCCCTGAATCCCTTGCGCGTGTTCGAGGTCGTTGCGCGGACCCAGAACCTGACGCTGGCGGCGCAGGAGTTGCATGTCTCGCAATCGGCGGTTAGCCGCCAGATCGCCGTGCTGGAGACCTACCTGGGCGTCGAACTGTTCCGGCGGGAGCGTCACGGCGTCACGCTGACCCGGATGGGGAAAGACTATGCCGAGGAAGTCGTTCCTGCCTTCGATGCCATCGCCGGCGCGACGGCCCGTTTGCTGGGCAGTACCTCGCAGGGCGCCTTGCGCGTGCGAACCTATACCACCTTCGCTGCAAAGTGGCTAATTCCGCGGCTGCACGATTTTCGTCGACAGCATCCTAGCATCGAGGTGCGCATAGACAACGCCACGCCCGATGTGGACTTTGACCGTGATCCCGCGGATCTGGCTATCCAATTTGGTGACGGACGCTGGCCACGAGTAAACAGCGACTTTCTTTTTCCCGACGAGATCGAGCCGGTGTGCACGCCGGATTACCTGAAGGGGCATCGTGGACCGCGGGGGAAGCTGGAATCGCTACTGCACCACCGCCTGCTGGTTTCCCACTATCGCCGCAACGACTGGGACGACTGGTTGATATTTGCCGGGATGGCCGAAGCCGCGACAGGCACCGAGCGAATGAGCTTCGGCAGTTCGGTTCTTACCTGGCAGGCGACGCTTGACGGGTTGGGCATTGCCATCGGCCAGATTGCCATGCTGAAAGCCGAGATTGAGGCAGGGCGGCTGGTACGTCCCTTCGCGCTGCCCTACCGCGGTGAGAAGGCCTACTACCTGGTACGCCCGAAGGTGCAGCGTGAGGCCAGAAAGATCGCTGTGTTTCGCGACTGGCTTCTTGAAACGGTCGCGATGGAGGCCGGCCGGGCGAACGACCGGTGAGCCCTCGACGCATGGCGCCATGGGCGACACAGGTTAGCTGACATTACATTTTGTTCTGGCTGGGTGCCAAACGCGAAGTTCACAACGCTGCTCCGATGGACGATCCTGACAACAGTCAACAGTCCAGATAAGCGAGGCAGACATGAACTTTGAACTCAGCGAAGAGCACCAGGCGTTTGCGGAATCGGTGCGGCGTTTCGCCCAGGACAAGCTAGCCCCCGGTGCACTCGAACGTGCCCATTCCGCCCAATATCCCTGGGATGCCGCACAAATGCTGGCAGAACAGGGCTTGCTTGGCATCGCGTTCCCTGAGGAAGATGGCGGACAAGGCGGCACCTTGATGCACGCCGTGATCGCGATCCAGGAAGTGGCCCTGGTGTGTCCCAAGAGCGCGGATATCGTGCAGGCGGGCAACTTCGGTCCAATCCGCACCTTCGTGGAGTACGCAACGGCGGAGCAGAAGGCGCGTTTCCTGCCTGACCTGCTGGCAGGGAAAAAGCTCATTGCGCTCGGCATGACCGAACCGGAAGCCGGCTCGGCCGTCACGGAACTGAAGACCTCGGCAAGGCGTGACGGCGATCACTATGTGATCAACGGCAGCAAGATCTTCTCGACGCACAGTCCCGAGGCAGAGTTGTTCCTGATCTACGTGCGCTTTGGTCCGGGCGTCGGCGGGATTGGCTCGGTGCTGGTGGAGCGCGGCGCGCCGGGCTTTCAGGTGGGTGAGCCGTCGAAATTCATGAGCGGCGAAGCGTGGTGCCAGCTCTATTTCGAGGACTGCCGCATTCCGGCCAACAACCTCTTGCTTGGTGAAGGCGGCTTCAAGCGACAGATTTCCGGCTTCAACGTTGAACGTCTCGGCAATTCGTCGCGATCGCTGGCGCTGGGCCGCCACTGCTTCAACGTCGCCCGGGAGCACGCCAGGATTCGCAAGCAATTTGGTCGCGAACTGTGCGAATTCCAGGGGATCCAGTGGAAGTTTGCCGAAATGGCATTGAAGCTGGAATCCGCGCAACTGCTGCTGTACCGCGCCGCCATGGAGGGTGAGCATGGCCTGCCTTCGGCGCATAGCACGGCCATGGCGAAACTGGCTTGCAACCAGGCCGGATGGGATGTCGCCAACGAAGCGCTGCAAGTAATGGGTGGTATGGGCTACAGCCAGGAGTCGATTGTCGAATACTGCCTGCGCCGGATCCGCGGCTGGATGATCGCCGGCGGCTCGATTGAAATGCTGAAGAACCGGATTGCCGAAGGCGTGTTCGAGCGTTCGTTCTCGCAGCGCCCCCCCAAGGCTGGCTGACGCGCCCGCACCCCATAATCAAAATCGAACCGGAGACAACCATGTTTGCAAGACTAAGCCGCGCCCCAGCGCTCTCGCTGGCTTCGCTGGTGCTGGCACTGGGAAGCGGCGGCGCCAGCGCGGACCCCGCATCTGAGTATCCGAACCGGCCTGTGCGCGTGGTCGTTGGCTATCAGGCAGGCGGCCCTACCGATGTGGTTGCGAGGCTGCTGGCCAAGCAATTGCAGACTACGTTCGGGCAGCCGTTCGTGGTGGAGAACAAGCCCGGCGCCGGCTCCAATATCGCCTCAGACCAGGTCGCCGGCGCCAAGGCCGACGGCTATACGCTGCTGTTTGCTGCAGCGCCGATCGCCTCGAACGGATTCGTCTACAAGAATCTGAAGTGGGACGTCCGCAAGAGCTTTGAGCCGATCTCGCAGGTCATGTCGGCACCTGCGATCCTGGCAGTGAGCCCGACCTTGCCTGTGCATACGGTTGCGGAACTGATCGCGCTCGCCAAGAAGCAACCGGGGAAGCTGTCGTTTGCCTCGACCGGGACTGGCGGCACCCAGCACCTGGCCGGGGAAATGCTAAAACAACACGCCGGCATCAACATGATCCATGTCCCCTACAAGGGCGCGTCGGGCGTGATTACCGACCTGATCGCAGGCAATGTTTCCATGGCATTCATGACCTCGGTCTCCGCGATGCCGTATCTCAAGGCCGGGCAATTCCGTCCCATCGCGGTGACGGCGCCGAAGCGGCTGGCGCTGCTGCCCAACGTGCCAACCATGGCGGAAG
The DNA here is from genome assembly GCF_052115045.1 of Cupriavidus sp. 2TAF22. Lineage (NCBI taxonomy): Bacteria > Pseudomonadati > Pseudomonadota > Betaproteobacteria > Burkholderiales > Burkholderiaceae > Cupriavidus > Cupriavidus sp. 2TAF22. The sequence continues at coordinate 9,933 of NZ_JBFRFX010000046.1, read as the reverse complement.
CCGGTGTGCCCGGACTCGAAGTGGATTCCTGGAGCGGCCTGTTCGCCCCGGCTGGTACGCCGCGACCTATCGTCGAGAAGCTGCAGCAGGCTGTCATCAAGGCGGTCGGGACCACGGAAATGCGGGACAACCTGCAGCCGCAAGGGGCTGTGCTGGTGGGCAATACATCGAGTGAGTTCAAGGCCTATATCGACAAKGATGTCGAGCACATGGCCAAGACCTTCAAGACAGTGAAAGTAACGTTGGACTAAACATGAATACCGCTTCGAACCAACCTGATCATGCACTCGCCCAAGCTCTGCTGGCCCCCCGCAGCGTCGCACTGTTCGGTGCCTCGGACGATGCTGCGAAGACTGCAGGGCGGCCCCTGAAGTTCTTGCGTGCCGCGGGATACGCAGGGAAGGTCTACCCGGTCAATCCGAACCGGCAGACTGTCCAGGGCGAGACCGCATATCAGAGCCTGGCCGCGCTGCCGGAGGTTCCGGAGCATGTCTTTATCCTGACGCCGACCGACACGGTGCTGGATGCGGTGCGCGAATGCGCGCGTCTTGGCGTCAAGGTCGTCACCATCCTGGCGAGCGGGTTCTCGGAATCCGGGCCGGATGGCGCCGCACGGGAGGAAGCGCTGCGCGAACTGAGCCGCGCCACCGGGGTCCGCGTGCTGGGGCCAAGCAGTCTTGGCGTAATCAATCCGGAGGCGGGGCTCGTGCTCACCGCGAATGCCGCGTTTGCCGAGCCGGAGCTGCCGCGCGGGAAGGTCTTCGTGGCATCCCACAGCGGCAGCATGATTGGCGCGCTGGTCTCACGGGGCAAGGCACGTGGCGTGGGCTTCGCCGGCCTGGTATCGGTTGGCGGCGAGGCTGATCTCTGTGTCGGCGAGATCTGTGCCGCAACCCTGGACGATCCGGGTATCGAAGGCTATTTGCTGTTCCTGGAAAGCCTGCGCCACGGTGACAAATTGCGAGCCTTTGCGCTGGAGGCGGCCAAACGGGGCAAGCCGGTGATTGCCTACAAGCTGGGGCGCTCAGCTGCAGCCGCTGAAATGGCTGCCACCCACACCGGCGCGCTGGCGGGCGAAGACGACATTGCCGATGCCTTCCTGAAGGATCTGGGCATTGCCCGCGTTGGCGTTATCGAAGCGCTGCTTGAAGCGTTCCCGCTGGCCAGGCGCATTCCGCTTGAAGCCGAGGGTGCCCCGCGGCGGCGCGTCGGGGTCGTCACCACGACGGGCGGCGGCGCAGCCATGGTGGTCGACCAACTTGGCATCCGCGACGTGGTGGTAGAGCCGGCATCGCCGGCCACGCTGGCCAGGCTCGAAGCAGCCGGAATCGCTGTCTCCGCCGGCCGCGTGCTGGATCTGACCCTGGCCGGCACGAACTATGGCGTCATGAAAGGTGCCCTCGACATTATGTTTGACGCCCCCGAGTTTGACGTGGTGCTGGCGGTGGTGGGCTCCTCTGCTCGCTTCCAGCCCCAGCTCGCAGTCAAGCCGATCACCGACAGCGCGGCGAGCCGCAAGCCGCTCGCGGCAATGCTGGTGCCGGACGCGCCCGAAGCGCTTGCGTCGCTGACCAAGGCAGGCGTGCCGTGCTTCCGGTCGCCGGAGGCCTGCGCGGATGCAATTGCGTCCGTGCTTGCCCGCAGGTTACCGGGGGTGCAGCCCACGGCTGGCGTTGCGCCAGCGGTATCGGCAACGCCGCTGAACGAGGCGCAGGCATACGGCATCCTGGACGAGGTCGGTGTGCCGCATGCACCTGCAGTCACGCTGCCGTTGGCCGGGCCGGCAGGCCGGCTTCCGTTCGATTTCCCGGTCGTAGCGAAGGTATGCTCGGAAGAGATTCCGCACAAGACCGAAGTCGGCGGCGTGGTGCTCGGTATTCAGGACCACGCCCAGCTTGACGCGGCACTGGCGACGCTGCGACAGAACCTGGCGGAGCGCGCGCCGGGCAAGCGCTGCGATGAAGTCCTGGTGCAGCCGATGAGCAAGGGTCTGACGGAAGTGCTCGTAGGCTACCGCGTCGATGCCGAAGCGGGTCCGATCGTGATGCTGGCGGCCGGTGGCATCTGGGCCGAAGTCGCGCGTGACCGCAGTATCCGGCTCGCGCCGGTCAGCGTCGAGGTAGCGCGTGAAATGATTACCGAGGTGAAGGCGCTGAAAACAGTCTCGGGTTTGCGGGGTAAACAGCGGGGGGACCTGGAAGCCCTCGCCAGGGCCGTTTCCGCACTCTCGCAGCTCGCAGTGAAGCCGGACCTGCGGATTGCCGAGGCGGAAGTGAATCCGCTCATGGTGTTCCCGGAAGGCCACGGGGTACTGGCGGTAGATGCACTGGTGCTGAAGTGGTGACAAGGGCATCGCCCGCTTGCAACAGGCCAGGGACCGATGACCTGCTCAGCCGGCTCGATGCCATGGCCGTGGTTCACCGGGTCCAGTGCGGCGGCGCGCAGGTCGTGTGGCGGCAGTTCGGGCAAGGTTCGCCGCTGGTGCTGATCCATGGCGGGCATGGTAGCTGGATGCACTGGATCAGGAATATCGAGGCGCTAGGCAGGGAGCATACGCTGTGGCTGCCCGACCTACCCGGCTTTGGCGACTCCGGCACCCTCGACGGCGATCCGCACGCCACCGACCGCCTTGCGCGGCTGGTCGGCACAGTGGCAGGCAGCCTCGACGATTTACTGGGTCGCACCAGCAGGTTCGGGCTTGCAGGCTTTTCCTTTGGCGGGGTCGTTGCGGCTCACATGGCGGCAAGCATGCCCAATGTCGAGCGGCTGGCATTGCTGGGCTCCGCCGGCCATGGCGGCCCCCGGCGCCAGGGGGCGGAAATGGTCAACTGGCGCACGGACGACCGCGGCCAGATGCTCGCTGCGCTCAGGCACAACCTGGGCGCGCTCATGCTGCACGACCAGGGCAGCATCGACGCACTTGCCATGGATCTGCATGAGCGCATGTGCAAGGCCACCCGGTTCCATAGCAAGGCGCTTTCCAGAAAGCCGCTGCTGCGCGATGCGCTATCGAGTTTCAGTGGCCCGACGCTACTGATGTGGGGCGAGCACGATGTCACTGCGCAGGCGGTCGAGGCCGCACAGCAACTCGCCAGCGGAGTATCGCATCGCGACTGGTGCGTGGTACCCGGAGCGGGGCATTGGGTCCAGTATGAACGCCCGCTCGAAGTCAACCAGCTATTGTCGCGATGGTTTTCGCGCGCCTGAAGCAGCGGTCGGGACGGGCGGCGTGGGGCGCCAGGATTCATGAATAGAATTCACGACAACTTGCCGATATTCCCGGCTAGTTCCAACTCTCCTGCCACGGTAACCTTCGTGGATCAATGCCGGTCGCTTCCGTAGCGCAGTCTGATGGCGAGCATGACTCGCGCCGGCACACCAGGAGTAATGATGATCAAAGTGACACCGATCGGCTCACAACCATCAAAGGACGGGCCGGAGGAATTCTTTACCGGTAGCGTACGAATCGATTCCCTTTTTCAGGCGGAAGCGCCGGCGCGCGTCGGCGGTGCGACAGTGATCTTCGGGCCGGGAGCACGCACTGCATGGCATAGCCATCCACTCGGCCAGACGCTGCTTGTCACGGCAGGCACGGGCCTCGTGCAGCAATGGGGCGCGCCGGTCCAGACGATCCGCTCCGGGGATCTGGTCTGGATCCCTCCATCCACCAAGCATTGGCACGGCGCGACGGCGGCCACGAGCATGACGCACATCGCCATCGCGGAGTCTCTCGATGGCAAGGTAGTGGACTGGATGGAACAAGTTTGCGCCGAGCAGTACGAGGGGAGCGCCTGACAGGGGACCGCTCGATAGCATGTCGAGTGGGTGACATCACATCAACGAGGAACATAGCTATGCTTGGCACCGTTCTCTATGGCCCGCGCGACGTGCGCTACGAAGAGCGCCCGGAGCCGCGGATTCTGAAACCAACCGACGCCGTCATCCGCCTGTCGGCGAGCTGCATCTGCGGTTCTGATCTTTGGCCGTATCGCGGGCTCAACGAGGTCACGGAACCGCAGGCGATGGGGCACGAGTATTGCGGCATCGTCGAGGAGGTCGGCAGCGAGGTCACGTCGGTGCGTCCGGGTCAGTTTGTGGTCGGTTCGTTCTGCCTTTCCGACAACACATGCCCACATTGCCGCTTCGGATATCAGTCCTCATGCCAGCAGCGCGAATTCATGAGCGGTGCGCAGGCGCCGCGCGCGCGCGTGCCGCTGGCCGATGGCACGCTGATCGCGACGGCGGAGCTGCCGCCCGAGGATCTGATACCGAGCCTGCTAGCGGTGTCGGATGTGCTGGGAACCGGTTGGTATGCGGCGGACGCGGCAAACGTGCGGCCGGGCTCTACGGTAGTCGTGGTTGGCGACGGTGCCGTTGGGCTGATGGGCGTGCTGGCCGCCAGGCAGATGGGCGCCGGGCGCATCATTGCGATGAGCCGCCACAAGACGCGCCAGGACCTTGCGCTGGAGTTCGGTGCGACCGACATCATCACGGAACGCGGCGATGCCGGTGTGCAGCGGATCAAGGAAATGACTCATGGTATCGGGGCGGATTCAGTCCTGGAATGCGTCGGGACGCGCGAAGCGATGATGCAAGCCATCGATGCCACACGGCCGGGCGGATCGGTTGGCTATGTCGGGGTGCCGCATGGCGTCGAGCTGGAAGGCCAGCGGCTGTTCTTCACCCAGACGCGGCTGCATGGCGGTCCCGCCCCGGTGCGGCGCTATCTGCCAGACCTCATCGATCTCGTGCTCCAGCGCAAGATCGAGCCGGGCAAGGTGTTCGACTTGAAGCTGCCGCTCGCCGAGGTGGCCGAGGGCTACAAGGCGATGGACGAGCGCCGGGCGATCAAGGTGCTGCTGCAGCCCTGACTGTGCCACCACTGCATCGGCTTGGATGTGAGACAACTAGCCGATAGAATCCACACATCTTCTTGAGCTGGATTCGTGAATGCCACGCGAAAACTTCAATGATCTGCTGGCCTTCATTGCTGTCGCAAGGGAGCACAGCTTCACGCGCGCCGCGGGGCAGCTGGGCGTCTCGCAGTCGGCGCTCAGCCATTCGATCCGGTCTCTGGAATCCCGCCTTGGCGTGCGTTTGCTGACACGTACGACGCGCAGCGTGTCGACCACGGCGCCGGGCGAACGCTTGCTTCAGTCCGTTGCGCCGCAGTTTGAAGAGATCGAGGCGGAGTTATCGAACGTGGGTGAGTTGCGCGACAAGCCCGCCGGAACGCTGCGCATCACCGCGACCGAGCATGCGGCCAATACGGTGTTGTGGCCAAGACTGGTGGACGTGCTGCCGCGGTATCCGGACATCCGTATCGAGGTCTGCATTGACTACGGGCTGACCGACATTGTGGCGAACCGGTTCGATGCAGGGATTCGGCCGGGCGACCAAGTGGCCAAGGACATGACCGCCGTACGCATCGGCCCGGATATGCCAATGGCGGTGGTCGCCACCCCAGGATACTTTGCGACGCGGCCGCAACCTGCGGCTCCACAGGAGCTGACCGGGCATTGCTGTATCAACCTGCGCTTGCCGACGCAAGGTGGCCTGTATGCGTGGGAATTCAAGAAGGGGAGGCGTTCATTGCAGGTGCGGGTGAATGGCCAGCTCGTGCTCGACAATGTCGCGCAGATCGTTGCGACATGTCTGGCCGGATTCGGGATCGGCTATGTGCCACTGAGCGCCGTGGATACGGCCATTGCGCAGGGCCAGCTGGTGCGGGTGCTGGCAGACTGGTCGCCGGTCTTTCCGGGCTATCACCTTTACTACCCCAATAGCCGACACTCGTCGCGCGCGCTTGCCGTGCTGGTGGAGGCGCTGCGCGAGAACGTGTGAACGGTCGACGGGCGCATCGGCCGTCGATTGCTGGAATCGCCGCGCCAGATCGCCGAACTCGATGTGGTCTTGCGCAACGATGCCGTCCTTGCCGGCCAACGATGCCAGGGAGCGGCTGCGGCCGTTCGCCCGGATGGTTCCGTTGGCAAAACTGGCGTCGGAGACGTTCATGCCGGCCCGTCAATGACTATGTCGGGCACGACGCCCCCGCCCTTTGCGCGGCGAGGTGCCGCGAGAGCAGTGACGTAGCCAGGCTGCCGATGCCGGCCGCACCCATGATCCATGCCATGGTCCAGGGGGTGCCGTCCGAAAACCAGCCAACCATGGCGGCACTCAGGATGCCGCTGCCGTAGTGCATGGCGCCGACTACCGACGATGCCGAGCCAGCCTTGTGCGGAAACGCGGCAAGCGCGCCGGCCACCGAGTTGGCGACGATAAAGCCGTTCATGGACATGTACACGAAGATAGGCAGGACCAGGCCGGTCAGACCGCCCCAGCCGAAGCGGGCGTCCAGCGCAAGGACCACACCCGAAATCGCCAGGACCCAGGTGCCCAGGTGAAAGAGGCGCTCGCTTCCAAGTGTCTTCAGCAGGCGTGCGTTGACAAAATTGGCCGCCATCATCCCAATGATGTTCACGCCGAACAGCAGGCCGTAAGCCCGAGGGGTGACATGGTAATAGTCGATGTAGGCAAACGGCGTCGCGACAATAAACGTATAGGCCCCGGCATAGAAGAATCCGCCCGAGAAGGCATAGCCGATCAGCCGCGGGTCGCTGACGAGCGCGAGGTAGTCCCGCACGACATGGCGCATCGGCGTGGTCGTCCGGCGGGCGGGCGGCAGCGTTTCCGGCAATGCCCGCAATGCAAACATCGTCAGCAGGCCCACGATGGCAAGGCTCCAGAAGATGCCTTGCCAGGACCACCACGCCAGGATCTGGCTACCGAGCAAGGGGCCCAGCAGCGGCGCCACGCCCATGATCAGGATCAGCGTCGACAGGACGCGCGCCGCATCGTCGCGCGCGTACAGATCGCGGACCATGGCACGTGACAGCACCGGCCCGACACAGGCGCCGAGGGCCTGGACCACCCGCCATCCCATCATCTGCCAAACGCTCGTTGACATTGCGCATCCGGCCGAACCAATAGTGAACAGGACCAGGCCGAGTGCAATGGGCAGTCGCCTGCCATGACGGTCTCCGACGGGGCCCCAGATCAGTTGGCCAATGCTGAACCCGATCAGGAATGCGGAGAACGTCAGTTGGAGGCTGGCCGGGTTCGCATGCATCATCCGGCTGATGGTCGGCAGCGCGGGCAGGTACATGTCCGTCGAGATAGATGCGAACGACATCAGCGCGCTGAGGATCAGCATCAGCCGCAGCGTTGCCTCGGGCTGTGCGGCGTGGGTCGGGGCGGTCGGTGACTGGGGCGGGATCATGCGTTCTGAAAGCAGGGGCGGGTTTGCCCCCAAACTGGGCGTTTTTGGTTACCCCAATGCTACGGACTGCCGAGCCGCAGATTAAGACAGCAACGGCGCATGTGATCTTGAGCCAGATTCATGAATGGCGTCCAGTTTGGCCGCCCCCGGACGCCATCACCGAACGGAATCAGCGCCGATGCCGCAACGCCTCGACCACGATGGCGAGTGCGCGGGACGATTGCCGGCGGCTGGGATAGTAGAGGTAGTAGCCGGGATAAGGCTGGCACCAGTCGTCGAGCACGCGGATCAGGCTGCCGTTGGCGATATGCTCCAGCGCCATGCCTTCAGGCACATAGCCCAGGCCTTGCCCGGCCAGCGCCGCGCGCAACATTGGCGAACTGCTATTGAAGGTCCAGCGCCCGTTCACGCGCGCCTTGAGACTGTGCTTGCCCTTGGCAAATTCCCACTGCAGCAGGCTACCGTAGGTTGGCAGCCGGAGATTGATGCAGTCGTGTGCGGACAGATCCTGTGGATGCTTCGGCTGCTTGCGTCCGGAAAAATAGGCCGGGGAGCCGACCACGGCCATGCGCTGGTCTGGGCCGATACGCACGGCAATCATGTCCTTCGCCACCTGATCGCCAATGCGAACGCCTGCATCGTAGCGCTGCGACACGATGTCCGCCAGCGAGTAATCGACCGTAATCTCGACGTGGATGTCGGGATAGTCCTTCAGGCCCTCCAACAGCTTTGGCCACAACACGCTGTTGGCGGCGTGTTCGGCCGAATTGATCCGGATCGTGCCGGCCGGCTTGTCCCGGAACTCGCCAATCGCGGACAACTCGGCGTCGATGTTGTCGAACCGTGGCGCGACGCTGGCGAACAAGCGCGCGCCGGCTTCGGTGGTCGAGACATTGCGCGTCGTGCTGACCAGCAGCTTGACGCCAAGCCGGGCTTCGAGTCCCCGCACTGCATGGCTCAACGCGGACGGTGTCACGTCCAGCTTCGCCGCCGCGCGCGTAAAGCTGCCCTCGCGCGCAACATGGACGAAAGCGAGCAAATCATTGATGTCTTCTCTTGCCATGCGGGCCTTTGGCTCAGGTTCGTATCCGTGCGTATGGTATCCGGCAGTTCCCGATCTGGTCCTACAAAAGTAGTCCCGACGCCAAGCGGCTGGCCGGGTTGGCAGACAGTGGTGCAATACCCTCGCTGTCTTGCGTGGGCGATGCCTCGTAGCACCCTTTCACGAATTTTGTCCCATACATCACCTTGGCGCGTTGCGAGCGTCGACCCGCAGTATGAGTGCCTGCGCATTCAGTGCCTTTTCTCAATGGCTGTGGCTGTGCCACATTGCTACCGGACACAATCGGACCGCTGTGCCTTCCGCCTCGCTCGCGGTAGATCGGCGGCCCCGCAATTGATTCCTGTTGAGAAACCGTGTTTTTCCATCGCCGCCGAGCATGACGACGCATGCGTGGGCTCCGCGGGATATCATGGTCGAAGGCCGTCGCTTCAGGAGAACCGCTCACGAAGCCGCGGGCGGATGAATCCAGGCCGGAAGCTGCTGCACTAATTGCTTGGCCGCCGCGCGCACTTCTGCCACGGCTTGCTCGATGATGGGCGACAAGGATGAGCCCTTGCGCCTGACGATGCCGACGGATCGGATCGGGCCATCCTCGATCTGGCAGAGGCGCATGCCCCGCAAATCCAGCAACGGCATGATGCCCAGGTAGGGTTGGATCGCGATTCCCACCTCTTGGCGCACGAACCCCGCTGCGGTGGCCACCTGGTCAAACGAGAGCTTCGGCCGGAAGACGATGCCTCGCTGCAGGAAGGCCGCGTTCACGTACTCCTTGGCGGTGCTTGCGTCGGTGCCGCTGATGAGCGGCAGTTCGGGAAGCTCTTCCATGCGCATGACTGGCCGCACCATCTTTTTCCATGCTGCTGGTGCCAGAAGGGCAAAACGGTCGCGCATGATTTCCTCGTACTCCAGTTCGGGGTGCGAGGGGGCGGCGGAGGCCAGGGCGAAATCCACCTGGTAGTTGATCAGGCGCTGGATCGTGGAGGCGTTGGTGCCGTCGTAGATGGTGAAGCGTGTCCCGGCGAAGCGGCTCTCCAGTTTGGCGCACACGCCCGGAAGCACGGTGTTCGCCAGCGATGAGATAGCGGCGATGGCCATATGGTGGGCCTCCAGGTCGGTCAGGCTCTGCAGGCGTTGAAGGCCGCTGTCGAATTCGCCTACGACGCGCCTTGCCAGCGAGGTCATGCGCTCGCCGACCGGCGTCAGGCGCACCGAGCGCGTCGAGCGCTCGAACAGAACGACGCCCAGCGCATCCTCCAGGTCCTTCACGGCCTTGCGCAGCGATGGTTGCGTCACGAAGAACTGCTCGGCCGTGCGGCTGAAGTTGAGCGACTTGGCAAGGGCCAGGAAGATCCGGAGTTGGCGGGGTGTCACATTCACTCTGTCATCCTTTCGTCGTGCGGATTCGATGGCTTCACGGCGCAGCGAGTAGGCGGGATGGCGCTCTAGTACAACATCCCGTAAATAGATTTAATAATTATCAGGCTGTAGGTACGGCTCCAGGAGCGTGACGACCACCTGGGCCATCTCGTCGAGCGAGCCTGCGCCTGGCAACGGCTCCCAACGCCCACTATGGTTGCGAAAGGCGGCGCCA
>NZ_JBFRFX010000045.1:0-56171 GCF_052115045.1 Cupriavidus sp. 2TAF22 | reverse complement strand
CGCCCAGGCCGCGCAGGCCGGCGCGGCCGCCGCCGCGCTGCCGGCGAGCGCACCCGGGAATGGCTGAGCGCCGGCCGGGCTTCGCGTGTACGCAGAAACGGGTACGGTCCGTGCCCCATGTTACGCCGAAGATATATTTCAGCGCTGAAAAATTCATATGCATCGGGGAAACAACATTCGCAATTTGCGAAGTTATGCACCGATGCGCATAATGCCGCTACGCGGTAACGCGGGCAGCCCGGATTTCGCCATGTGCGGCGGGCCAATCCCGTCCGGTGGCGATGGCCACAGTGAAGCCGGCCGACACGAGCCAGCCGTACCAGCAAACCAAAAATAATAGAGAGTACTTGGCAGAACTGGCGCAAGCCACCGGGGAGAAACACCATGGGCGAACATCCGTCGGCGGATGAAGATCTTCACCGCCTGATCGATTCGATCTACGAGTCCGCGCTCGACGTCACGGCCATGCCGCAGGCGCTCGACCTCTTCTCGCGCTACACCGGCACCGAGAGCCCGCATTACCTGGTCTGGGACAAGGTGGCCGGGCGCGCGCGGCTCGGCGTGACCCCGCACGGCTGCTTCTCGGCGCAGGGCGCGCATATCCCCGAAGACCTCCGCGCGCTGGCCACCCTGCCGTCGCACGCACTGGCCGGTGCCCATGCCGGCGGCCCCATGGAGGACGCATCGCACTACGCGCACGGCGCCGATCTCGAACGCGGCGTACGCCTGCTCGATACCGAAGAGGTGTGCGTGCTGATGGGCGGATCGGGCGACGGCCAGTCCCCGGATATCCGCTTCGACGGCATGGAAGGCTCCGCGCACCGCCGCAGCCGCCTGGCCCGCGTGCTGCCGCACTGGGCCCGCGCCGCGCGCATGCAGCAGCGCAATGCCGAACTGAGCGGCCTGGCGGCGCTCGGCCTGGCCGGGCTCGATACGCTCGACTTCGGCGTGATGGTGCTGCAGGCCGACATGCGCGTGCGCTACGCCAATATCTGGGCGGAGGCGCTGGTGCAGGCCGACAGCCAGCTCGCGCTGGACAATGGCGTGCTCCGGCCGCGCGAGCCGGCGCTGCAAGCCACCCTGCACAAGCTGCTCGAACGCGCCATGCAGCCACACGGGCCCGAGCGCGCGGCGGGCTCCTGGATGCATATCACGTCGGGCGGCCAGCCGGTGCCCATCATCGTGCTGCCGCTGGTTTCGCGCCAGCCGGTGGAGGGCCCCTGGCAACTGCCGTTCGCCATGGTGCTGATGGGCAATTCCGAGTCGCGCTCGGTGCTGGACAGCTCGGTGCTGACCTCGCTGTTCGGCCTGTCGCGCAAGGAAAGCCTGGTCGCCATCCGGCTTGCCGCCGGCGAGACCCTCAGCGAGATCGCCGAGCACGAGTTCGTCTCCCCCCACACCGTACGCGTGCATATCCGCGACATCCTGCGCAAGACCGGCACGCATCGCCAGAGCGAGCTGGTGCGGCTGCTGCATCTGCTGCCGGGCGTGGCGCTGGAGCGGGTGGCGCCGGCGCGCGGCGCGCCGCCGGCCTGAGCCCGCGCCCGCCCCGCGCCCGCCCCCTTCCCGGTCACGGCTTCTGCCGGACATCCTCCCCCAAGGCCGCTAAGCCGCGGCTGTCTGCCTCGCCACCGCCATCAGCCGCTGGACCTGCCGGTCGTCGCTGTCGGCGGGCGTGGCCAGCGCGATGCCGATGCGCGCCGACGGACGCGGGCTGCTCAGGCGCAGGAAGCGCACGCGGCGGTTGACATAGCGCGCCGCCACGCTGGGCACCAGCGCCACGCCCAGCCCGCTTTCCACCAGGCTGATGATGGTCTGCACCTGCACCGCTTCCTGCGTCACGCGCGGCACGAAGCCGGCCTGCTGGCACAGCAGCATGGCGATGGCCTGCAGGTTGGGCACATCGGCGCTCGGATGCATGATGAAGGGCTCTGCCGCCAGCGCCTTGAGCGCTACGGTGTCCTGCTGCGCGAATTCGCTGTCGGCCGGTACCGCGGCCACGAACTCGTCGGTCTCCAGCGGCATCAGCGTGTAGCCGCCAGCCTGGAGGATCGGGAAGCGCACCAGCCCGGCATCGAGCTGGTGGCGCTCGAGCCGCTCCAGGATCGACGCCGAGGTGGATTCGTGCAGGATCAGCTCGATACCCGGATGGGCTGCCCGAAAGGCCGGGATCAGCCTGGGCAGCAGCGCATAAGTGGCCGAGCCGACAAAGCCCACCCGCAGCGCGCCGCGTTCGCCATGGGCCGCGGCCACCGCGGCCGCGCGTGCCTGCGCCGCATGGAACAGCGCGCGGCGCGCGTCGTGCAGCGCGGCCTCGCCCGCCTGCGTGAGCCGCACGCCGCGCGACGTGCGCACGAACAGCGGGGTGCCGAGCGAGTCCTCCAGCTTGCGGATCGAGATCGATAGCGGCGGTTGCGCCATGTGCAGGCGCTCGGCGGCGCGGTGGAAGTTGCCGGTCTCGGCGAGAGCGACGAACTGCTGGAGCTGGCGCAGGTCCACGGTGATATCCCAGACGTATCGGATACTAAAAATCTAATATTAGACGCAAAGCTCTCGCCTGATCTACCCTGTTGCCATCCGATGTCGCGCCGGCCGCGCAGGCCTGGCCTGCCGGGCGCCGGAAAAGACACAGAACAGATCAGGAGACCGTCCAGCATGTTGCCTCTCTCAGGCGTGCGCGTGATCGACCTTTCCACGGTCGTGATGGGCCCCTATGCCAGCCAGTGGCTGGCCGACCTGGGCGCCGAAGTGATCAAGGTGGAGCCGCCCGGGGGCGATTCCACGCGGCACACCGGCCCGGCTGCCGAGGACGGCATGTCGGCCATCTTCCTCGGCGTCAACCGCAGCAAGAAAAGCGTGGTGCTCAACCTCAAGCAGCCGGCCGCGCAGGCCGCGCTGGAGCGGCTGCTGGCAAGCGCGGACGTATTCGTGCACAGCATGCGCCCGCAGAAGCTCGCGGGACTGGGGCTGGACCCCGCCGCCGTGATGGCGCGCCATCCCCGCCTGGTCTACGTGAGCCTGCTGGGCTTTGCCGAAGACGGCCCCTACGGCGGCCGCCCGGCCTACGACGACATCATCCAGGGGCTGTCCGGCAACGCCGCCCTGATGGCGGCGCAGACCGGCACCGTGCGCTACTTCCCCACCATCGCCGCCGACAAGACCAGCGGCCTGGTGGCGGCGCTGTCGATCGCGGCGGCGCTGGCCGGGCGCGAGCGCCAGGGCGGCAAGGGCACGCTGGTGGAAGTGCCGATGTTCGAGTCGATGACGGCCTTCAACCTGGTCGAACACCTGTATGGACAGCACTTCGAGCCGCCGCGCGGCCCGACCGGCTATCCGCGCGTGCTGGCCCCGCTGCGCCGGCCTTACCAGACCGCCGACGGTCACGTCTGCATGATGCCGTACACCGATGCGCACTGGCGTGACTTCTTCACCGCCGCCGGCCGCCCGGACCTGGCGGCCGATGCGCGCTTTGCCGGCATCGCCGCGCGCACGCAGCATATCGAGACGCTCTACGAGCTGACCGGCGAAATCGTGCGCGCGCGCACCACCGACGCGTGGCTGGCGCTGTGCGAGACCCTGCAGATCCCAGTCGCCCGCGTGAATGGGCTGGACGATCTCGTGGACGACCCGCACCTGCAGGCCACCGGATTCTTCGACACGCTGGAGGATCCGGCCATGGGCACGCTACGCTTTCCCGGCGCGCCGGTGCGCTTCGACGGCCAGCGCGCGGTGCCCGGCCTGCCCCCGCGGCTGGGCCAGCATACCCGCGGCCTGCTGGGCGAGGCAGGGCTGAGCGAAACGCAGATCGACGCGCTTGGGCAAGCCGGCGCGGCATACTGCGCGCCGGCCGCCGAGGCCTGAGAAACCGGCGCCCGGATCATGGCAGAGACCCTGAACGCAAGCCCGGAAGCGGTGCCGGACAGCACAGTTCCATCTTCCGCTCCATCCACTCCTAACATAAAGGATGCCGGCCACACGGGCCGGCCATCACCAGGAGACGCCGTGCCGCATACCCACTACCCCCGCCTCGGCCAGGGCTTTTACTGGCAGGACATCAAGGAAGGCCAGACCTTCGAGACCTTCCGCCGCACCGTGACCGAGACCGACCTGGTCAACTTCATCTCGGTCACCGGCATGCTGGAAGCCATCTTCATCGAAAAGGGCTACGAGGGCAGCGCCATCCAGGGACGGCCGGTGCCGGCCGCGCTCACCTATGCGCTGATCGAGGGCTTCATCCTGCAGACCATGATCCAGGGCACCGGACTGGCCATGCTCGAGCTGACCCAGAAGATCCTGGCGCCTGTGGTGGTGGGCGACACGATCTGGGCCACGGTCACGGTGGGCGACATCCGCCCCACCTCGCGCAGCGGGCGCGCGGTGGTGGACTCGGCCATCGAGGTATTCAACCAGCGCAACGAGCTGGTCATGAAGTACACCGCCAGGCGCCTGCTGGCGGGGCGATAGCGGCCAAACCGGAGGAGACAGAGTGAAAAAACAAGACAAAGAAACGAGCAATTGCACTGGCACTGGCACTGGCACCGGCACCGGCATCGGCGGCAAGCCGGCACGTCCCGCACGCGGCCTGCCGCCGCTCCTGCCGGTCCTCCTGGCGCTTGGCCTGGCCGCCGGGCCGGCCTGCGCGGCAACGGACTACCCCGCGCACCCGGTCAGGCTGGTGGTGCCGTTCCCGCCGGGCGGGCCGACCGACCTGGTGTCGCGCGTCATCGCCAGGAAGATGTCGGACGAACTGGGCCAGCAGGTGCTGGTGGACAACCGGCCGGGCGCCAACGGCAATATCGCCGCCGAGCTGGTCGCCAAGTCGCCGGCGGACGGCTACACGGTGCTCTACAACACCTCGTCGATCGCGCTGAGCCCGGCGCTGTACAAGAAGCTGTCCTACGACGTGAAGCGCGACTTCGCCCCGGTGGCGATGACGGCGATGGTGCCGCTGGTGCTCGAAGTCAACGCGCAGGTACCGGCCGCCAACCTCGGCGAGTTCATCCACTACCTGAAAGCCAACCCGGGCAAGCTGACCTATGGCTCGGCCGGCAACGGCAACGTGACCCACCTCGCCGCCTTCCTGTTCCTGCAGGCCAACGGGCTGTCGGCGGTGCACGCGCCGTACAAGGGCAGCGCGCCGGCGCTGACCGACCTGGCCGGCGGCCAGGTGCAGTTCATGACCGACACCATCAACTCCTCGCTGCCGTTCATCCGCGACAAGCGCATGAAGGCGCTGGCGGTGACCAGCATGTCGCGCAGCTCGCAGTTGCCCGACGTGCCGACCGTGGCCGAGACCGTGATGCCGGGCTTCGAAGTGGGCGCGTGGCAGGGCATGCTGGTGCCGGCCAGGACCCCGGCCGAGGTGGTGCGCAAGCTCAACGCCGCCACGCAGCAGGCCCTGGCCGCGCCCGATGTGCGCGCCAGCCTGGCGGCGCAGGGCGCCGAGCCGCGCGGCAGCAGCCCGGACGCCTACGGCCGCTACCTGGCCCAGGAGATCGACCGCTGGCAGAAGGTGGTGAAGGATTCCGGCGTGACGCTGGACTGACCCGCCGCCTGGCCAGCCGCATCCCCGGAGATTCGCTTTGACTTCCCTGATCGACACGTTCCAGCTTACCGCCCTGCCCGCGGCCGCCGCCGCCTTCCGGCAAGAGGTGAAGGCGTTCCTGACCGAGCACCTGCCCCCGCTGCCACCCGAGACGCGGGCGCGCTCGTGGATGGGCTTCAACGCCGATTTCAGCCGTGCGCTGGCGCGGCGCGGCTGGGTGGGCATCACGCTGCCCGCGCAATATGGCGGCGCCGGGCTCGACCCGTTCTCGCGCTTCGTGCTGGTGGAGGAGCTGCTGGCCTGCGGCGCGCCGGTCTCTGCACACTGGATTGCCGACCGCCAGAGCGGGCCGCTGATCCTGCGCTACGGCAGCGATGCGCAGAAGCGTTTCTACCTGCCCCGCATCTGCCGCGGCGAGGCCTTCTTCTGCATCGGCATGAGCGAGCCCAATGCCGGCTCGGACCTGGCCAGCGTGGCTACGCGCGCGCTGCCGCAGGAGGATGGCACGTGGCGCCTGAACGGACGCAAGATCTGGACGACCAATGCCGACCGCTGCCATTACATGCTGGCGCTGGTGCGCACCTCGGGCAGCGCGGAAGACCGCCAGCGCGGCCTGTCGCAGGTCATCGTGGACCTGTCCGCCCCGGGCGTGACGGTGCGGCCCATCCACGACCTGGCGGGCGACGCGCATTTCTCGGAGGTCAGCTTCGACGACGTGCTGTTGCCGGCCGGCGCGCTGGTCGGCAAGGAAGGCAGCGGCTGGGAGCAGGTCAATGCCGAGCTGGCCTTCGAGCGCAGCGGACCCGAGCGCCTCTACTCCAGCGTGGTGCTGCTCGATACCTGGATCGCCGCGCTGCGGCGCGCGCCGGCCGCCCGGCGCGACACCGTCACCATCGGCCGGCTGGCCGCGCGGCTGGCCGTGCTGCGCACCATGTCGCTGGCGGTCACCGCGCGGCTGGCGGCGGGCGAAAGCCCGGTGGTGGAAGCCGCGCTGGTCAAGGACCTCGGCACCGGATTCGAGCAGTCCATCCCCGCGCTGGCGGAAGCCGCCCTCGGCGACGACCCGCACCTGGCCGCCGACGCCGAGCTGTACCGCACCCTGGCCTACGTCAGCCAGGTGGCACCGTCCTATTCGCTGCGCGGCGGCACGCGCGAGATCCTGCGCGGCATGATCGCCCGGGGCCTTGGCCTGCGCTGATACGGAGTTCCCACATGCATAACGCTTATTCCGACGCGCTCGAAGCCCTGCTGCGCGACTGTTGTACCCCCGCCGTGGTGCGCGCCGTGGAACGCGGCGGCGATCCGCAGCCGCTCTGGCAGGCGCTGCAGGAAAGCGGCTTCGCCGATTGCCTGCTGCCCGAGGAGGCCGGCGGCGCCGGCCTGCCGCTGGCGGAACTGGCGCCGGTGCTGTTCGCGCTGGGGCGCCACGCGCTGCCGCTGCCGCTGGGCCAGACCCTGTTCGCACGCGCGCTGCTGCACGCCGCGGGGCGCGCGGTGCCCGCCGGCCCGATCGCGCTGGCGAGCTTCGACGGCGATGACGCGCAGACCACGCTGGTCGCCGGCGGCGCGCCGGCGGCGTGGTTCCTGGTGCAGGAAGGCGCGCGCTGCGTACTGCTGCCGCGCGCGCAGGCGCAAGTGCGCGCCACCGGCGCCCATGCCGACCTGACCGTGATCCTGCCGCGACCCGCGCCGCAAGGGCCGGACGCCTTCATGCTGCCGGCCGGCGCCCTGCGCGAGATCGGCGCCTGCGTGCACGCCGCGCAGATGGCCGGCGCGATGTCCCATGTGTTCGACATCACGCTGCGATACGCCAACGACCGCCAGCAGTTCGGCCGCGCCATCGGCAAGTTCCAGGCCATCCAGCATCAGATCAGCGTCATGGCCGAGCATGTCGGCGCCGCGCGCATGGCCGCGCAACTGGCCTGCGCGGGCGGCGGCCAGGACAATGCGTGGCGACCGGACCCGCTGCGCGCCGCCATCGGCAAGCTCAACGCCAGCGAAGCCGTCACGCCGGTGGCCGCCATCGCCCATGCCGTGCACGGCGCGATCGGCATCACCGAGGAATACGACCTGCAACTCTACACCCGCCGCCTGCATGCCTGGCGGCTGGCGGACGGCACGGAAACCTACTGGGGCCGGGTGGTCGGAGAGGCGGTGTGCGCCGCCCCCGGCGATGGCGTGGTCGCGCTCGCGCGGCGCTGGAGCACGGACGCAGCCTAGCCCGCAACCGCCATAGGCCCGCGCGGCCAAGGTGCGCGAAAATGCCCGCCGGAGGCCACGCCCAGGCGCATCCTGCCCGGCGGCGCCGGCCCGGCGCCAGTCCGGGAAAGCCGGGCCTGCGTGTGTCCCTTTCCCATCGCCCGCATGGCCAAGACCGCAGAATCAGAGTACCTCCTACACTACAGTGAGATTCGAGGAAGTAACGCAGTGCGCCGGCCGATGAAAGGATAAGTCGCCGGCATCCTTGCGGTGCCCGCTCCGGCGACGTTGTTCCGATCCACCCGAGATTCGGTGTCTGCCCGCAACCGGGATACGGAGGCTGATGTGTCGACAATCCAAGCAAGCCTTGCCGGCGCCGCGTATTGCCGCCGCTGGCGGTCTGCCGCCATTGCGCTGCTTAGCCCGATCGTGGCCGCGATGGCTTTCCTGCTGGCGCCGCAAGCGCGCGCCCAGACGCCTTCGCCGGCGCCGGAATGGCAGTATTCGGTCGGCATCCCGCTGGAAAAGATGTTCGAGCCGGAAACGCCGACGTGGGCGGTGCGCATCGGCGCGGCCGCCATCTATCGCCCGCGCTATGACGGCGCCTCGAACTACTACGTGCTGGGCGGTCCCTCCCTGGACGTGCGCTATCGCGACCTGTTCTTCGCATCCACCGGCGAGGGCATCGGTGTCAACCTCGTCAGCACGCCAAACTGGCGTGCCGGCCTGGCCATCTCCTACAACATCGGCCGGCGCGAGGCTGACGATCACGATCACCTGCGCGGCATGGGCAACATCAACTTTGCGCCAGAGGCCAAGGTGTTCGTCGACTACGTGGTTTCGAAGGAATTCCCGCTGGTGATCCGCGCCAATATCCGGCGCGCCATGGGCGGGGCCGACGGCTGGACCGGCGACGTCGGCGCCTATCTGCCGCTGCCGGGCAGCTCCGAGAAGTTCTATTGGTTCGTCGGGCCTACCATGAGCTTCGCGGACTCGCGCTACATGAACACCTGGTTCGGCGTCAGCGCAGAGYAGTCGGCGCGCTCCGGCTATGCCCAGCACAACGCCGGCGCGGGCATCAAGTCCTATGGCGCCGGCCTGAGCGCGATGTGGTTCTTCCACAAGCATTGGTTCGTCACGAGCGACGTCAGCGTGTCGCAGCTGGTGGGCAGCGCCGCCAGCAGTCCGGTCGTGCAGCGCGCCACCAGCTTCTCGGGAGATATGTCGTTCAACTATCAGTTCTGAGCACTCCGGGGGCGTTCCGGGCGCCCGCGCCGGCATTCGCCGGCATTGTCACGCGGCGCGGGTCGCGCTGGCGGGGCCGGGCGGGCCCGGCCCGCCCGTGCGATGCTCAGGCCGCCTTGCGGTGCCTGCGCTCGGGCTTGCACTCGTACTTGGATTCGCGCCGGCCGTCTTCGTAGGCCACCTCCAGCCGCACCGTGAAGCCCCACAGCCGCGTCACGTGGCGGATCACCTCGTCGAAGTTCTGCGCCAGCGGACGGCGGTCGTTCTGCAGGTGCCGCAGCGTCAGCGAGCGGTCGCCGCCGACATCCACATTGGTAATCTGGATGTTCGGCTCCATGTTCGACAGGTCGTACTGGTTGGCCAGCAGCTGCCGGATATTGCGATAGCCCTCGTCGTTATGGATGGCGGTCACGCGCAGCTTGCCTTCGCGGTCGTCGTCGAGCACCGAGAACAGCTTGAGCTCGCGGATCACGCGCGGCGACAGGAACTGCAGCAGGAAGCTCTCGTCCTTGAAGTTGCGCATGGCGAAGTCGAGCGTCTTGCGCCAGTCGCTGCCGGCGAACTCCGGCGCCCAGCGGTAATCTTCCTCGGTCGGGTTCTCGCACATGCGGCGCAGGTCCTGGAATATCAGGAAACCGACCGTGTACGGATTCAGGCCGCTGTAGTACGGGCTGTTGTACGGCGGCTGGTAGATCACGTTGGTATGCGCCTGCAGCAACTCCATCATGAAGGCGTCGTTGACCAGGCCCTCCTCGTAGAGCTGGTGCAGGATGGTGTAGTGCCAGAACGTGGCCCAGCCTTCGTTCATGACCTTGGTCTGGCGCTGCGGGTAGAAGTACTGCGCGATCTTGCGCACGATGCGCACGATCTCGCGCTGCCAGGGTGCGAGCTTCGGCGCATTCTTCTCGATGAAGTACAGCAGGTTCTCCTGCGGCTCTGGCGGAAAGGACGGTTCCCGCTCAAAGGCGTCGTCGTCTTCGAGCGCGTGCGCGCGGTGCTTCGGCAGCGTGCGCCACAGATCGTTGACCTGCGTCTGCAGGTAGCTTTCGCGCTCGTTCTGGCGCGCCTGCTCTTCGGTGATGGAGAGCTTCTTGGGCCGCTTGTAGCGGTCCACGCCGTAGTTCTGCAGGGCGTGGCAGGAATCCAGCAGCAGCTCCACCTCCTGCTCGCCATAGCGCTGCTCGCACTCGGCCACGTAGTTCTTGGCGAACAGCAGGTAATCGATGATGGCGTCCGCATTGGTCCAGGTGCGGAACAGGTAGTTGCCCTTGAAGAAAGAGTTGTGGCCATAGCAGGCGTGCGCGATGGTCAGCGCCTGCATGGGCATGGTGTTCTCTTCCATCAGGTAGGCGATGCACGGATTCGAGTTGATGACGATCTCGTACGCCAGCCCCATGTGGCCGCGCTGGTAGCTGCGCTCCGATGCGAGGAAATGCTTGCCGTAGGACCAGTGGCTGTAGCCAACCGGCAGGCCGGACGATGCGTAGGCATCGAGCATCTGTTCGGCGGTGATGATTTCTACCTGGTTGGGATAAGTATCCAGGCCGAAGTCGCCTGCGATGCGGGCGATTTCGCGGTCATAGCGGTTGATCAGCTCGAAGGTCCACTCCGAGCCGGTAGACAGATATGCCATTTACGACCCCCGTTGCGGGTGAAGGGTGCGCCCGCGTCTTGCTCAACTGGAACCAGTGCCGCTGCCCGCAGGGCGGGAGACGGGCACGTTCGCCGCCGGCATGCTCCGCGTCAGCGGCTCGCAGGCCAGGCCGCCTTCTTCTGGAACAGGTCGTGCAGCACGGGATAGATCTCCTCCGCCCCGATGATGCGCTGCATGGCGAAGTTCTCGTACCGGTCCCTGACCATCAGATACTCTTCCCAGAGATTCTGCGGTTCCTCCGAAGCCACCTCCACATAGGCGTAGTACTGCACCAGTGGCAGGATGGACTCGCGCAGCAGGCGCCCGCACAACTCCGAATCGCCCGCCCAGTTGTCGCCGTCGGATGCCTGCGCCACGTAGATATTCCACTGGCTGGCCGGATAGCGGTCGTGGATCACCTCGACCATCAGCTTGAGCGCGCTGGATACAACCGTACCACCGGATTCGCGCGAATGGAAGAAGTCCTCCTCGTTGACTTCCTTGGCCACCGTGTGATGGCGGATGAACACCACGTCGATGCGCTCGTAGTTGCGCTTGAGGAAAAGGTACAAGAGCATGAAGAAGCGCTTGGCGAGATCCTTGCGGCTCTCGTCCATCGAGCCGGACACGTCCATCAGGCAGAACATGACCGCCTGCGCCTGCGGCCGCTTCTTCAGCACGCGGTTGTTGTAGCGCAGGTCGAGTTTCTCGATGAAGGGCACGCGCTCCACGCAGGCGCGCAGGTGACGCATCTCCTTCATCATCTCGAGCGCGCGCGCCGAGTACGGCCCGTCCTGTTCCAGTACCTCGCCGTACTCCCGCTCGAGCACGTCGAGCTTTTTCTGGTAAGGGCTGGACAGCGCGATGCGGCGCCCGAGCGAGCTGCGCATGGTGCGCAGGATGGAAAGGTTGGAAGGCGTGCCGTCGATGGAAAAGCCGGCGCGCACCTTGCGGACCTCGGCGATCTTGGCAAGGTGGCGCTTGGCCATGTCCGGCAGCGCCATGTCCTCGAAGAAGAAATTGAGGAAATCCTCGCGCGACAGGGTGAAGACGAAATCGTCCTCGCCCTCGCCCGAGTCGCTGGCCTTCGAGCCGCCCCCGCCGCCGCCTTGCTGCTGGCGGTCGAAGCTGTCCCCCCGGATGAACTTCTTGTTGCCCGGGTGGATCCACTCCCGCCGGCCGCCCTGGCCGTGGTGGAAGGCGGGTTCGGAGATGTCCTTGACCGGAATGGACACCTGGCCGCTCTGCTCGATGTCCATGATCTTCCGGCCGGACACGGCCTTCGCTACCGCCTGGCGTATCTGTTCGCGGTAGCGTTTGATGAAGCGTTGCTGGTTGACGGCACTCTTGTTGCCGCCGTTCTCGCGCCGATCGATGACCGTGGCCATATGCATGCCCTCTTGGAGAGGCCTCGTCCAGGCGCCGTTACGATGATTTTCTGACGCGCAAATACCACTCCACAAGTAGGCGGACCTGCTTCGCCGTGTAGCCCTTCTCAACCATGCGGTTGACGAAGTTCGCGTGCTTGTCCTGGTCCTCGCGGGAGGACTTGGCGTTGAACGAGATCACGGGCAGCAAGTCTTCGGTGGTGGAGAACATGCGCTTCTCGATCACCATGCGCAGCTTCTCGTAGCTGGTCCACGCAGGATTCTTCCCCGCGTTGTTGGCCCGCGCGCGCAGCACGAAGTTGACGATCTCGTTGCGGAAGTCCTTGGGATTGGATATCCCCGCGGGCTTCTCCACTTTCTCGAGTTCGTCGTTCAGTGCGTTGCGGTCGAGAATCTCTCCGGTATTCGGGTCGCGATATTCCTGGTCCTGTATCCAGAGGTCGGCGAACACCACGTAGCGATCAAAGATGTTCTGTCCATACTCGGAATACGACTCGAGGTAGGCGGTCTGGATCTCCTTGCCGATGAACTCCACGAACGGCGTGGTCAGGTACTCCTTGATGTACGACAGCAGCTTGGCTTCCTGTTCCGGCGGGAACTGCTCGCGCTCGATCTGCTGTTCGAGCACGTAGAGCAGGTGCACCGGATTGGCGGCCACCTCGGTGTTGTCGAAGTTGAAGACCTTGGACAGAACCTTGAACGCGAAGCGCGTGGACAGGCCGTTCATGCCTTCGTCGATGCCGGCGTAGTCGCGGTACTCCTGGTACGACTTTGCCTTCGGGTCGACGTCCTTCAGGCTTTCGCCGTCATACACCCGCATCTTGGAGAAGATGTTCGAATTCTCCGGCTCCTTGATGCGCGTGAGCACGGCGAACTGCCCCATCATCTTCAGGGTGTTGGGCGCGCACGGCGCGGCCGACAGCGAACTGCTGCGCAGCAGCTTGTCGTAGATCTTCACCTCGTCCGACACGCGCAGGCAATACGGCACCTTTACGATGTAGATACGGTCGAGGAAAGCCTCGTTGTTCTTGTCGGCCTTGAAGGTCTGCCACTCGGCTTCGTTCGAGTGCGCCAGGATGACGCCGTCGAACGGGATCGCGCCGAAGCCCTCGGTACCCTTGTAGTTGCCTTCCTGCGTCGCGGTCAGCAGCGGGTGCAGGACCTTGATGGGCGCCTTGAACATTTCCACGAACTCGAGCAGCCCGCGGTTGGCCAGGCACAGCCCGCCGGAATACGAGTAAGCGTCCGGATCATCCTGCGGGAAATCCTCGAGCTTGCGGATATCGACCTTGCCGACCAGCGAGGAGATGTCCTGGTTGTTCTCGTCGCCCGGCTCCGTCTTGGAGATGGCGATCTGCGAAAGCACGGAGGGGCGCAGCTTGACCACGCGGAAGCGCGTGATGTCGCCGTTGAACTCATGCAGGCGCTTGACCGCCCAGGGCGAGGCGATGGTGTTGATATAGCGTACGGGAATGCCGTAGTCCTCTTCCAGGATCTTGCCGTCTTCCTCGGGCGAGAACAGCCCGAGCGGAGATTCATGGATGGGCGAGCCC
The DNA here is from genome assembly GCF_052115045.1 of Cupriavidus sp. 2TAF22. Lineage (NCBI taxonomy): Bacteria > Pseudomonadati > Pseudomonadota > Betaproteobacteria > Burkholderiales > Burkholderiaceae > Cupriavidus > Cupriavidus sp. 2TAF22. The sequence goes on along the minus strand of NZ_JBFRFX010000045.1, from coordinate 42,608 downwards.
TGCAAGGCGTAGATGGGAATCTGCTCCATCAAGGCCTTGAGTTTCTCCGCCAGCGAGGACTTGCCCCCGCCGGGAGGGCCGAGCAGGTAGAGGATCTGCTTGCGTTCCTCGAGGCCTTGCGCGGCATGCTTGAAGAAGGCGACGATCTGCTCGATCGTGTCCTCCATGCCGTAGAACTCGCGGAAGGCCGGATAGATCCTAATGACCTTGTTGAAGAACAGGCGGGACAGCCGCGGGTCGTGGTGGGTATCCACCAGTTCGGGCTGGCCGATGGCGGCGAGCATGCGCTCGGCCGCGGTCGCGTAGGCGGAAGGATCCTTCTTGCAGATATCCAGATACTCCTGGATGCTGTATTCCTCTTCCTTGCGAGCTTCGAAGCGTGTGGCGAAGTGGCCGAAAATGTCCATACCTCACTCCCGTCAGATTCCCGTCCGAGGCGAAGGCACAACCGCTACATCCAAAGATCCCGCGCCAGCGATTTGCGGCTCCGCCACCCCGGCTTGGCGGTGCTGGCCATGTTGCGAGGCCTTTACTTCATCATAGTCAAATAACGGCGAAGGCTGAGAGCCGGTTGACGAACTTTGCAACTGCGTCTGCAACTGGTTTTGCAAGCGCGCAACAGAGGTTTCGACTCACCGTACCGCTGCTCCAGGCCCCACTCGCGACGGGCATTTGGACCATGTCTTGTGACACACATTACACCTTTCCCGCTCTCCATGCACAGTTGGTTTTGTAACCAGAGGCACGCTCCAGAACCTGCAAGCCGCGCCACACGGGGCATTGCGGGCAGGCCTACAGCCAACGTCCTACGACGTCGGCATGAGGGCCTTGCGCAACCTCCGCGCGCATGCGCGCGCCGCACCGCGCATGTGGCCACACAGGTGGCCACACAAGCCGCCACATCGGCGGCCACATGCGCGCGTCACAGCGTGCGCGCCACCAGCTCCTTCATGATCTCGTTGGAGCCGCCGTAGATCTTGCTCACGCGTGCGTTGGCGTACATTCGCGCGATCGGGTACTCCAGCATGTAGCCGTAGCCGCCATGCAGCTGCAGGCATTCGTCGATGATTTCGCAGTTCTTCTGCGAGCACCACCACTTGGCCATGGCCGCGGTGGGCGCATCGAGTTCGCCCGCGAGCAGGCGCATCATGCAATCGTCGACGAAGGTCGCGGCAATGGTTGCCTCGGTCTTGCACTCCGCCAGCTTGAAGCGCGTGTTCTGCATATCGATCAGCGGTTTTCCGAACACCTGGCGCTCGCGCACATACTCCGTCGTCAGCTCGATGGCGCGCTGCATGCTCGCCACCGCGCCGAGCGCGATGATCATGCGTTCCTGCGGCAACTGCTGCATCAACTGATAGAAGCCCTGTCCCTCCTCTGCACCAAGCAGGTTTTCCACCGGCACGCAGACATCGTCGAAGAACAGCTCCGCGGTGTCCTGCCCTTTCTGTCCGATTTTTTCCAGGATGCGGCCGCGCCTGAAGCCTGCCAGGTCACGGGTCTCGACCATGATGAGCGAGACCCCGCGCGAGCCGGCTTCGGCATCGGTCTTGGCCACTACGCAGATCAGGTCGGCGTGGTAGCCGTTCGTAATAAAGGTCTTTGCACCGTTGATGCGATAGATGTCTCCGTTCTGGTTCTTTTCACGCACCGCGCGGGTGCGTACTGACTTGAGGTCGGACCCCGCGCCGGGCTCCGACATGGCGATGGCGGCCACCATGGCGCCAGAAGCCATCTGCGGCAGCCATTTGCGCTTCTGCGCCTCGGTGCCGTAGTTGAGCAAGTAATGGGCCACGATGCCGCTGTGCACGCCATTGCCAAGGCTGGTGGCAATGGCACGGGCCATTTCGTTACAGATTACGGCCTCGTGAGCAAAGTTCCCGCCGCCGCCGCCGTACTCCTCGGGAATGCTGGCGCACAGCAGGCCGACTTCCCCGGCCCGGTTCCAGACCTCGCGGTCGATATAGCCGCGCTCGGCCCAGCGCGCTTCGTTCGGCACCAGCTCGCGCTCGACGAAACGCCGCACGGTGTCCTGAAACATCGTCAGCTCTTCGTTCATCCAGGGCACCTTGCGTGCCGCCATCGCCGTATTCTTGTCCGTGGCTTTCATATTGGTCTTCGTCTCCGAGGGGGATTGGTTCTTCGGCGCGCAGTAATGCGTCGCCATACCTTCTGCGGGCGGTCAGTCCGGCCAGCGATAACGCGGGGGCTGTTTCTCCAGGAATCGCGTGGCGGCCTCCTTGCGGTAGTCGGTGGCGAACGCAATGCCCTGGCCGTCCGCCTCCATCTCCAGCATGCTGTGCAGGTCCTGGTTGAGCGAGGCGTTGAGCGCCTTCTTGGTCAGCGCCACCGCCACCGGCGATGCCTCGGTGAAAGCCGAGGCCAGCGCCAGCGCGCGCGCCTGTAGTGCATCCTCGGGCACGATCTCCATCACGATGCCCTGCTCCAGTGCCGCCTGCGCACTGAGTTCGCGCATCGAGAACATCAGCGCCTTGGCACGCTGCAGGCCGATCATGCGCGGCAGCGTGTAGAACACGCCGCAATCCGGGATCAGGCCCAGCCGCAGGAACGGCAGCCCGAAGCGCGCGCGCGGCGTGGCCAGGATGATGTCGGCCACCAGGGCCAGGCTGAAGCCGGCGCCGTAGGCCGCGCCGTCCACCGCGGCGATGACCGGGCGGTCGAGGTGGATCAGGTCTTCCAGCCAGGGATGGATCGCCGCCAGGCGCTGGCGGCCCTGGTCGGCACTGATGTCGCCCTGCATCGAACTGATGTCGCCGCCCGAGCAGAAGTCCGTGCCCGCGCCGGTGAGGATCAGGGCGCGCACGCTGCTGTCCTGGCGGAGCTGGTGGACCACGTCGCCGATTTCGCGGCGCATGGTGCCGTTAAGCGCGTTCTTGCGCTTCGGGTAGTCCAGGGTCAGGGTGGCAATGCCGTCAGCGACGGCGTAGCGGATGGTCTCCATGGCGGATTCCTTCAGTATCAGACAAGCGATGATGTATCGGATAAGGCGCCCGACGACGGCGCCCGCAGACTTGGCGCGGCCGCTCAGTCGAGCTGGATGTGCGCGTCCTGGACAATGCGCGCCCACTTGGGCGTATCGGTGGCGATCACCGAAGCCAGCTCCTCGGCCGACGATCCCACCGGCTGCAGGCCCATCGCCGCCAGCTTCTGCGAGATCTCGGGCAGGCGCACGATGCGCCCGATCTCGGCCGACATCTTGTTCACCACGTCGCGCGGCGTCTTGGCCGGCAGGAACACGGAGAACCAGCCGCTCGGCTCGAAGCCGGCAAAGCCTGCCTCGGCAAAAGTGGGCACCGCGGGGATGGATTTGTAGCGCTGCGCGCCGGTGATGGCCAGGATCTTGAATTTGCCGCTATTTAAATAGCTGTTCGCGGACGTCACATCGACGAAAGCCGAATCCACCTGCCCGCCCAGCACGTCGCTCATCAGTGGCGCGGCGCCCTTGTACGGGATATGCGCCAGGTCCAGCCCGGCCTGCATCTTGAGCAGTTCGCCGTGCAGGTGCGAGGAAGTGCCGTTGCCGTAGGAACCGTAGCTGAGCTTGCCGGGGCTGGCCTTGGCCAGGGCCACGAACTCCGCCAGGGTGCTGGCCGGCACCCGGTTGGGCACCACGAACAGGTCGGACGACCGCGCCAGCAGCGAGACGGGCTGGAAATCGCGCGCCACGTCGTACGGAATGCGCTTGTACAGGCTCGGAGACTGGATCATGGCGGTGATGCCGAGCAGCACCGTGTAGCCGTCCGGAGCCGCCTTGGCGACGATATCGTTGCCCAGCATGCCGCTGGCGCCGGGCTTGTTGTCCACCACCACGGGCTGGCCCCAGGCTTCGGTCAGGCGCTGGCCGATCATGCGCGCCACGGTGTCGGTGCCGCCGCCGGCCGGATACGGCACCACCATGCGGAGGGGCCTGGCCGGGTAGTTGCCCTGCGCCAGCACCGGCAGTTGCCATCCGCCCAGCAGCGCACCGCCGCCGAGTGCCGCCGCCTGGCCCAGCCAGGTTCGCCGAGTTGCCTTCATCGTTGTCTCCCCCATTCGTTTCGGTGATCTCTTGTCTTTGCCGTGCTTGCCGTACTTGCCGTGCCTGCCTTGTTCCGCCTCAGTCCGGGCCGGAGGCGCCCACGCCCGCGGCGGCGGCCGTGCCGCCTTGCGCTTGTTCCTGCTCCTGCAGCGCCCGCCACTGGATCTTGCCGGTGGCGGACTTGGGCAGCGCATCGACGAAGCTGACGATGCGCGGCACCTTGTAGGCGGCGAGCCGCTCGCGGCACCACGCCATGATCTGTTCGGCGCTGGCCTCGGGCGTGCCGCGCGCGGCGGCCTTGAGCGCGACTACCGCCTTGACCGTCTCGCCGCGGCGCTCGTCGCGCGCGGCGATCACGCAGGCCTCGTGGATGGCCGGATGGCCGTAGAGCAGGTTCTCCACTTCGGCCGGCCAGACCTTGAAGCCGGAGGCGTTGATCATGCGCTTGAGCCGGTCGCGCATGAAGAAATAGCCGTCCGCGTCCATGAAGCCCAGGTCGCCGGTGCGCAGGAAGCGCTTGCCGCCGATCTCGATGAACGATTCGGCGTTGGCCTGCGGGTTGCGCCAGTAGCCCAGCATGATCTGCGCGCCGTGCGTGATGATCTCGCCCACTTCGCCCTGCGGCAGCTCGGCCAGCGTATGTGGGTCGATCACGCGCGCGTCCACGCCGAAGGTGGCGATGCCCAGGCATTCGCGCTTGGGCCGATGGCGCGGGTTGGACAACAGGAAGGCCGCGCTCTCGGTCAGGCCATAGGCCTCGACATAGGGCAGGCCGAAGCGCTCCTGCAGCATGGTCGCCACCGCGTCGGGCATGGCCGCGCCGCCGCCGCCCAGGTAGGCAAGGCTGGAAAGATCACGCTGCGCGATGTCGGGCTGCGCGAAGAAGTCCACCAGCATGGCCGGCGGCGCGCCCCAGGTGGTGACCTGGTAGCGCTCGATCAGCTCTGCTGCCAGCGCGCGGTCCCAGCGCGGCAGCAGGACGATGGTGGCGCCCAGGTAGAGCGGGGCATGGATGCCGTTCTGCATGCCAAGCAGGTGGAACATCGGCGCCACCGACAGGGTCACGCTGTCGGGACTGGCGCTGCGCCACAGCTGCGAGCCCACGGCCGCGCTCATCAGCGTGCCGTGCGTATGCATGCAGCCCTTCGGGTGGCCGGTGGTGCCGGAGGTATAGGCCAGCATGCACAGGGTGTCGTAGCCGGCCTCGTCCGCGCGCGGGCGATGGCCCGCGGCGTCAGCCTGCATCCATTGCGCGAGCGTGGCGCCGGCGGGCGCGGATGCGGGCAGCGGCGCGCGCTCGTGAAGCCATGCGGGCACCAGCGGGCCGGCGTCGCCGAGCAGGTCGCCGTACTGGTGCACGATCAGATGCGGCAGGCGGGCGCCATGCAACGGTGCGATGCGCGGATACAGCTCGGCCGCGACGAACGCCGCCACCGCCCCACTGTCTTCCACCACATGCTCGAGCTCCGCGGTCAGCCACATCGGATTGGCCGGCACCACCACCGCCCCGGCGCGCAGGATGGCGTAGTAGGCCACGATGAACTGCGGGCAGTTCTGGCTGAACAGCACCACGCGCTCGCCCGCGGCCACGCCGCAGGCGTGCTGCAGGTAGCCCGCCATGCGCTCGATCTGCGCCTGCAGGCTGGCGTAGGTGATGGCGTTGCCGAAATACTGGATCGCGGTCTTGTCCGGATAGCGCCGCGCGGCAACCTCCACGTTGTAGGCCAGGCTGGTGCGCGGCACCCGTACCTGGCCGGGCATGCCGGGCGGCCAGAAGGCAGAGCGGTAGGCGGGAGCGGAGGAAGCGTGCGTGGGAACGGAATCGGCTGGGGTCATCGGAAGACGGGTAAGGGTAAGGCGCCGGCCGCCGCCGGCACGGCGCTAGTCAAGGCGGATATTGCGGGTGCGGATCACCTTGCCCCAGCGGGCATAGTCGCTGCGCATGGTGTCGGCGAAGGCGTCCGGCGTGCTGCCCGAAAGCACCACGCCCATGTCGTTCATGCGCCCGCGCACGGCGGGCAACGCCAGCACGCGGTTGACGTCGGCGGAGAACTTCTCCACCACCGGGCGCGGGGCGGCCGCGGGCAGCAGCAGCCCGAACCAGCCCATCGAATCCATGCCCGCGATGCCGCATTCGCGGAAGGTGGGCACGTCGGGCAGTTGTGGCGCGCGCGCCGGGCCGGTCACCGCCAGCGCGCGCAGGCGGCCCGAGGCCATATGCGGGCGCGCGCCCATCACCGAGATGATGGCCGCCGGCACCTGGCCGCCGAGCAGGTCGTTCAGCTCGGGCGCCTCGCCCTTGTATGAGACATGGGTCATGTCCAGCCCGGCTGCTTCGTTGAAGACCTCGCCGTAGAGATGGCCGCTCGAGCCGGTGCCGAAGGAGCCGTAGTTGAACTGCCGCGGCCTGGACTTCACCAGCGCGATGAACTCGGCCAGCGTGGTGGCCTGCACCGAGTTGTGCACCGCGAACACCAGGCTGGTGGTGCCGAGCTGCGACACCGGGGCGAAATCGCGCACCGGGTCGAACGGCGCCTTGGTGTAGAGGCTGGGCGCCTGGACCAGCGTGGTGATGGTCAGCAGCGCGGTATGGCCATCCGGGTCGGCCTTGGCCACGGCATCCGCGCCGATCATGCCGCTGGCGCCCGGGCGGTTCTCCACCACAATGGGCTTCTGCCACAGCTTGCCGAGCGACTCGCCGACGGCACGCGCCAGCACGTCGGTGGCGCCGCCAGCCGGGTAAGGCACCACCAGGCGGACCGGCTTGGACGGGAAAGCCTGGGCGCGCGCCGGCGCCAGGCCCAGCCCGAGACCGCCGGCGGCGAGGGCGCCGGCGCCGATCTGCTGCAATGCCTTGCGGCGTGTTTGCTGCATCGCTGCTCCTGAGTGACGTGCACGGAAATGCGTCCGCGGGGGACGGCGGGAATGGCGCCGGAGGATGGCGCGCGGCCGATGCTCAGATTGCGCGATGCTGCGCTGCGTGGACAATGACCATTCGGCCCAAAATGATTGGCCGAATCGCTCAGGCAAAAGCCTGCCTTTGGTAAATCCGGATTGTCGGCGCCCGTGGCGTCAGGCTTACTGGCGCCATAGCCGGCAGAGATCCGGCATCGCCAGACGGGTCCGCTTCAGCGGCCATGCCGCGGCGCAACAAAGCGCGCGCATGCCGAAACCGACGGCAATGAGGACGAGGAGACCATGCATATCGTCGCATCCGGCGCGGGCACGCCCGCGCCGCTACCCGTTTCGTTCGCGGCACGCCCACGGCTCGACGCCGCCGGGACGCCCGCGCCGATCGCGCAGCCCGCCCGGCATGCCGGCGCGCGGCCCGCCGCGCGCCACACCCATACCATTTCCGTGCTGCAGCTCCAGCAGATCCTGCTGGGCGCGCGCCGCCTCGGCTGCGATATCGACGCCCTGCTGCGTCGCGCCGGGATCTCCCCCGCCCTGCTGCAGTCGGCCAGCGCGCGCGTGACCGAGGACCAGTTCGCCGCGCTGATGCGCAGCATGCGCCGCGTCACGCGCGACGAGTTCTGGGGCCTGCTGAACCGGCCGCTCAAGCCGGGTGTGTTCGCCCAGTCATGCCGCGCGCTCATCCATTGCGCCACGCTCGAAGACGCGCTGCGCGTCGGCCTGCAGCAATACCGGCTGCACCTGGATGATTTCGTACCGCGCCTGCAGCAGCACGCCGGCATCGCCACCCTGCTGCTGGTGCCGCGCGCGCCCGCCACGGCGTGCCGCCTGTATGCCGAATCGACCTTCGCCTTCCAGGCCTATGGCGTGGCCAACTGGCTGGTGGCCCAGCGCATCCCGCTGACCGGCGTGGACCTGGCCGCCCCCGCCCCGGAGCGCGGCGGCAGGCCCGCAAAGCGCACCGACACGGAACGCGTGTTCAACACACAGGTCCGCTATGGCCAGCCACATACCGCGCTGCATTTCGACGCCGGCTGGCTGCGCCTGCCGGTGGTGCAGGACGCCGCCAGCTTGCAGGCCTTCCTGCAGGACACGCCGCGCAACCTGCTGACCCGCTACCGCGACGACTCCTGCCTGGCCGAGCGCATCCGCCGGCACCTGCGCTGCCATCTCGACGGCGAACTGCCTTCGCTGGAACAAATGGCCGAAACCCTGCGGCTGACCCCGCAAACCCTGCGCCGCCGGCTGCGCGACGAGGGCCGGGGCTACCAGAGCATCAAGGACAGCCTGCGGCGCGATGCGGCCATCGGCTTCCTGGAGCACACCGACCTGCCATTGCAGCAGGTCGCGCTAAGGGTGGGGTTTTCGGAGCCGAGCACGTTCCACCGGGCGTTCAAGAAGTGGACGGGCGTGGCGCCGGGGGAGTATCGGCAGCGGCAGATGATGGGGTGTGCGGCGTAGGGGTTGGCGTTGCTCGGGGAGTGCTAGCTGTGCCTGGCCAGGCTGGGGCATTGCCGTGCCGCGCTGGCATCGACACGGGTCGATTGCCGCATTCAAGTTACGCGATTCGGGACATTGATTGACTTTCTCTCGGCGGCTGCGCCAGAATTCACCCGTCATCACACAATGGTGACCGGGCGTGGAAACCCGAAGAAATGAAAGACGGACAGCCGCATTTGTGGCTTTTTTGTGTCCGATGCGTTCGCGCGCGCCTACAATCCCGAGGCGGGCCGGGCGAGGCAGCCTTCGGGCTGGCCGGTTGCTTTCATTCCCCGGTATTTCCACCCTCGCTGCGGGCCCGCCACCCTCACGTGGAAATGAGCGGCCACAGTCGTGCCGAAGCCTCTTGTCAATAGAAACGGGGGCTCTGGTTCAAAGCAAAGACCGATATTTTTTGTTCTTAATTTATTTAAAATAAGAAATCTTTATTAAGAAAAAATCAAAATCAACGTCGAAATCAAAGTCAACATCTAAATCAAAGTCAACGTCAACGGCTTTCGCTCCCCCGGAGCGACCTACTTTCTTTTCCCCGCCCTCCATGTCAGGATACTTGTCGCCTCCGTCTCCTTGGTGAAGCAAAATGGAAGGCGGTGTGTGCGAATAGGTGATGACACGATATACAACCGAGCATCGGGAATGGGTGGTGGAGCAGATGATGCCGCCGCTGAACCGGTCGGTAGTGGAGTTAGCCAAGGCCACAGGGATCACGCCGGTGACCTTGCGGACGTGGCGCAGGCTAGCGAGAGAAGCAGGAAGAATTGTGCCGGGTGACGGAAAGCAGAGTGATCAATGGTCCAGCGCGGACAAGTTTCGCGTTGTGTTGGAGACAGCGCCGCTAAGCGAAGCGGAGTTGTCGGAGTACTGCCGCGCAAAGGGCATCCAGCCGGAGCAGATTCAGCAATGGCGTGAGGCGTGCGAGCAGGCCAATGCGGCGACCCCCGTCAAGCGAACGCTGGCGCAGCGGCGCGAAGACGAAGCGGCGCGCAGGCGAGTGCGTGAGCTGGAACGCGAGCTCAAGCGTAAGAATGCGGCGCTGGCGGAGACGGCGGCACTGCTGGTCTTGCAAAAAAAAGCCGCAGCGATCTGGGGACGGGACGAGGAAGACTGATCAGCACCCCGGATCGCTTGGAAGCCATAGCGTTGATCGATGAAGCCGTAAGCGCCGGGGCCCGGCAGGCGAAGGCCTGCGAGGCGCTCGGTTTGACCGAGCGGACCATGCAGCGCTGGCGACAAGCCCCCGCCGACGGGCGGCTTGACGCGCGCCGTGATGCACCGGCCAACAAGTTCAGCGAAGCCGAACGGCAGGCGGTGCTGAGGGCGGCGAACCAGCCAGGTTACGCGAGCCTGACGCCGCACCAGATCGTGCCGAAGCTGGCGGATGAGGGTATCTACGTGGGATCGGTATCGACGATCTACCGGGTGCTGCATGAAGCGGGACAAAGCCGTCGGCGTGGCCGCAGCAAGGCCCCGTGCACGCGCCCGCCAACGACGCACCGGGCCACGGGTCCGAACCAGGTGTGGTGTTGGGACATCACCTGGCTGCCGACTACGGTCAAGGGCAAGTTCTTCTACTGGTACATGATGAAGGACATCTACAGCCGCAAGCTGGTAGCCAACGAGGTGCATGAGAGCCAGACGGCTGAGCACGCGAGCCGCCTGCTGATGCACGGCTGTTTGCGGGAGCAGACAGCGGGTCGTCCGCTGGTGCTGCACTCGGACAACGGCAAGGCCATGAAAGGGGCCACCATGCTGGCAGCGATGTATGACCTAGGCGTGGTGCCATCCTACAGTCGGCCCAGGGTGAGTAACGACAACGCCTTTGCCGAAGCGTTGTTCCGCACGGCAAAGTACTGCCCGATGTGGCCGGAACGCCCGTTCGATAGCCTGAAACAAGCGCGTGACTGGGTGCTGCGCTTCGTGCGTTGGTATAACGACGAGCACCGACACAGCAGCCTGAAATACGTTACGCCCAACCAGCGGCATCAGGGCACAGCCACCGCTCTATTGGCGCAGAGAACGGCACTGTATGAAGTCGCGCGCGCCCAGAATCCGCAGCGTTGGACCGCGGGCATCCGCAACTGGGAACTCCCAGATGCTGTGTACCTGAACCCGGAGCGAGCGCAGCAAAACGGAGAGAATTACAAGCAAGCAGCGTAACGGCTGAGGCGACAACTACCTTGACACACGCCGCCCGAAAAGAAAGTAGGCAAAGAAAGCGGGCTGCCTGGCCGGCAGGGGCAGAAACATTGGGGTTTCCTGTTATGGTGGTTTCGTSGTGGGGCCTGYGGTTCTGCYSGCATCCTGCCGTTACCGGTWTTGGCGGYCRCTATCCWGCRAGCGRCGCTGGATTCGTGGTGGCGCTGCATGATGGYGTKGGYCCAGGTRRKTCAAGCTGCTGCCGCGACCGGGGCGGATGGGCACGWCRTGGGAACGGCRCTGGTTTCGTGGTGGGCGCGGTGGCTCCCGCGCGGGAGTACCCGCCGACACCCGCGCCCCGGTCCACCACGCCCACCACGAAACCAAGAGGGTGCTATGTCGTGGTCGCTTAAGCCGGTAACGGCAGATGGCCGGACAGGCAGTGTGCTCGCCATCATAGGTCTGACCCCGAAACCAACACCGCTAGCAAGATCGTGGCCGCCCGCACCGGTAACGGCAGGATGCCAGCAGAACCACGGTCCCCACGACGAAACCACCGACAACCAGCAACCCCAATGTTTCTGCCCCTGCCGGCCAGGCAGTCCGCTTTCTTTGCCTACTTTCTTTTCGGAAAAAAGAAAGTAGGTCGCTCCGGGGGAGCGAAAGCCTTTGACTTTGATGTTGACTTTGACCTTAAAGTTGAAGTTGACTTTAAAGTTGAAGTTGACTTTAAAAAAGCCTTTGACTTTTAAGTTAATACCTCAAAGCCATCCCCCCCTCATATCACCCCCTTCCCCCGCAACCCCTCGATCCGCTCCGCCGACATCCCCAAAATATCGCCAAGCACACTATCCGTATGCTCGCCCAGCCGCGGCGCAGCCGCGTCGTAGCGCACCGGCGTGGCCGACAGCCGCAGCGGGCTTTTCACCGTGGGACATACGCCGCCATCGCTGCGCACCATGTCGACCTGCAGTTCGCGGTACCTGACCTGCGGGTCTTCCAGCACCTGGGCGTAGTCGTTGATGGGGCCGCACGGAATGCCTTCGCGCTCCAGCGCTTCCACCCAGTGCGCGGTGCCGCGCGTGCGCATATGCGCTTCGAGCAGGGGCACCAGCACGGCGCGGTTGACGATGCGCCCCGGCCCCGTGACGAAGCGTTCGTCCTGTGCCAGGTCCGGGCGCGCCACGCCGCGGCAGTATCCCTGCCACTGGCCGTCATTGCCGGCTGCCACGATCATGTAGCCGTCGGCGGTGGCGAACACGTGGTACGGCACCATGTTGGCGTGCGCATTGCCGAAGCGGCCCGGCACCTTGCCGGTGACGCGCTGGGAGATGATGGGCGTGGCGCCCACCGCCACCACGGCGTCGAGCAGCGCCATGTCGATGCGCTGGCCTTCGCCGGTACGCTCGACGTGGCGCAGTGCGGCCAGAACCGCCACGGTGGCGTACATGCCGGTGAACATGTCCACCACCGCCACACCGACCTTCTGCGGACCGCCGCCGGGCAGGTCGTCGCGCTCGCCGGTGATGCTCATCAGGCCGCCGATGCCCTGGAAGATGAAGTCGTAGCCGGGCTTGTGCGCGCTCGGGCCTTCCTGGCCATAGCCGGTGATGGAGCAGTAGACCAGCGCCGGGTTGATCGCCTTGAGGCTCTCGTAGTCCAGGCCGTAGCGCTTGAGGTCGCCGACCTTGTAGTTCTCGAGCACGATATGCGACTTGGCGGCCAGTTCGCGCACGATGGCCTGCCCTTCCGGGCTGGCGATATCGAGCGTGACCGAGCGCTTGCCGCGGTTCGCGCCAGCGTAATAGGTAGCGTCGCGCGAGGGCTTGCCGTCGCCATCGGGCAACCAGGGCGGGCCCCAGGAGCGGGTGTCGTCGCCCACGCCGGGGCGCTCCACCTTGATCACCTCGGCGCCGAGGTCGGCCAGGTTCTGCGCGCACCACGGCCCGGCCAGGATGCGGGACAGGTCCAGCACGCGCACGCCGTCGAGCGCGCTTTTCATTGCGCCTTTCATCGCGTCGTTCATCGCGTCCTTCATCGGGATCGTGGTCATGCGCGGACCTCCGCTACACCATGGCTGAGCACGGTGACGTCGCGCGCCGGGATGCGCGCGTCGAACAGCACGCGGTGCGCGCCATCGCGCTCGCCGTCGCGCCACATGCGCACCTCCAGCGTCTCGCCGGGGAAGACCGGGCGCGAGAAACGCACGCCGAGTTTGAGCAGGCGGTCGCCGTCGCCGCCGGCGAAGGTGTCCACCAGCGCCCGGGCGGCCACGCCGTACGTGCACAGTCCATGCAGGATCGGCTTGTCGAAGCCGGCCGCGCGCGCCACTTCGGGATCGGCATGCAGCGGGTTGGGGTCTGCGTTGAGGCGGTACAGCAGGGCCGCCTGCGGCAGGATCGCCAGGCTGTGCACCGCGTCGGGCGCGCGCGCTGGCGCGGCCGGCAGCGCCTCGGGCGCGGCATCGCCCTGGCCGAAGCCGCCGTCGGCGCGGCAGAAGGTGGTGTGCGTGACCGTGGCCAGCTCCGCGCCGCTGGCGTCATCGACCAGCGTGCGCTCGACTATCACCAGCGCGCCCTTGTCGGCGCCCTTGTCGATCACGTGGCTGACGCGGGCACGCGCCCGCACCGTGCCCGAAGGCGGCAGCGGACGATGCAGGCGCAGGCGCTGCTCGCCGTGCACGATGCGCACCCAGTCGATGCCGCTCTTCGGGTCCTGCATCCAGAAGCCGGGGTAGGCCAGCACCACGGCCTGCGTCGGGAAAGCCTTGAGCTGCGCCTCGTAGACGTAGCGCAGCTGGCGCGGATCGGTCGGCTGTTCGCCCAGGCCGAGGCCCAGCGCGTACAGGATGGAGTCCTTCTCGCCGTAGGTCTGCACGACCTCCGGGAAGTCCCAGTGCTTGATGCGGTTGTAGTCGAGCGGCATGGCTTCAGATCGGGTCCCAGTTGATCACGTCGGGCGAGCGTTCGAGCTTGAAGAAGCTGCCGCGCATGGCGGGGATGGCGATCTCGGCGATCGATTCCGGGGTCCAGCCCTCGCTCATGTGCACCGAGCGCACCGGACGCGGCTGGCTCATCAGGATGATCTCGTTGGCGCGCACGGCGAAGATCTGCGCGTTGACTTCATGCGCGGCATCGCTGGCGAGGAAGGCCGCCATCGGCGCGACCTTGTTGGCCTCCATCTTCTGCAGCTTGGCCACGCGCGCCTTTTCTTCCGGCGTCTCGGACGGGATCGAGCTGGTCATGCGGCTCCACGCGAACGGCGCGATGCAGTTCGAGCGCACATTGAAGCGCGCCATGTCCAGCGCAATCGACTTGGACAGCGCGGCGATGCCGAGCTTGGCCGCCGAGTAGTTGGCCTGGCCGAGGTTGCCGATCAGCCCCGAGGTGGAGGTCATGTGGACATAGGCACCGCTTTCCTGGTCCTTGAAGTGATTGGCGGCGGCGCGGCTGACGAAGAAGGTGCCGTTGAGGTGCACGTCGATCACCGAGCGCCATTCTTCCTCGTTCATCTTGAAGAACATGCGGTCGCGCAGGTTGCCGGCGTTGTTGACCACGGCATCGATGCGGCCGAAGTTGTCCAGTGCGCATTGCACGATGGCGTTGGCGCCCTGCCAGCTCGACACGCTGTCGGTATTGGCCACGGCGGTGCCGCCGGCCGCGCGGATCTCGTCGACCACGCGCTGCGCGGGGCCGGCGTCGCCGCCTTCGCCGGTAAGCGACACGCCGATGTCGTTGACCACCACCTTCGCGCCCGCCTTGGCCAGTTCCAGCGCGACGCCGCGCCCGATGCCGCCACCCGCGCCGGTCACCAGCGCTACCTTGCCTGCCATCAATCCACTCATGTTTTCTACTCCTGTCTACACGTTACTTACGATCATTCGAAAATTCGCGGGCGCGCGCCCTCACTCGAGCCGCGCGCCGGATTCCTTCACTACCTTGCTCCAGCGCGTGATCTCCGCATCGATATGCGCACCCAGCGCGGCGGGCGTGGAGCCCACCGGCTCGTAGCCGTTGGCGGCGAGATTGGCGCGCAGGTCGGGCTGGGTCAGCACCGAGGCGATTTCCTTGCTGAGGCGATCGACGATGGCCGGCGGCGTGCCGGCCGGCGCCAGTACCGCGTACCAGCCGTTGATGTCGAAGCCGGGCACGCCGGCTTCGTTCAGCGTGGGTACCTCCGGCGCCAGCGTGGCGCGCTTGCCGCTGGTCACGGCCAGCGCGTGCAGCCGGCCGCTGCGGATATGCGGCATCGAGGTGGAAATGCTGTCGAAGGTCAGCATCACCTCGCCGGCCAACATGGCGTTGACGACCTGGGCGCTGCCCTTGTACGGCACATGGGTCATCTTCACGCCGGCCAGGCTGTCGAACAGTTCGCCGGCCAGGTGACCGGTATTGCCGTTGCCGGCCGAGGCAAAGGTCAGCTTGCCGGGCTCGGCCCTGGCCTGCGCGATCAGCTCGGGCACCGTCTTCGCCTTCAGCGACGGGCTGCCGGCCAGGATCAGCGGCAGGTTGGCCACCAGCGAGACCGGCGCGAAATCCTTGCGGGTGTCGTACGGCAGCTTGGGGTAGAGGCTGGCATTGATGGCATGCGCGGCCAGCACCACGATCAGCGTGTTGCCGTCGGGCTTGGCGCGCGCCAGTTGCTGGGTGGCGATGGTGCCGCCCGCGCCGGGCCGGTAGTCGAGCACCACCGGCTGGCCCAGCCGCTCCTGCAGCTTGGCCGCCACCGGGCGCGCCAGCAGGTCGGCGCTGCCGCCCGGCGGGTAAGGGATCAGCAACTGGATCGGCTTGCTGGGCCAGGTATCGGCCAGCGCCGCTGCGCTGGCGCACAGCAGGCCTGCCGTCAGCGGCGCGGCCAGCGCGGCAAGGAGCCATGATCTGCGGGGGCGTGCCGGTAGTGCTTCCATGCCTTGTCTCCTGGATCTGCCTTGTTCTGGCGGGTTCTGTGTGGTTCCGTGTGGTTCCGTGCGGTTCCGCGTGCTTCTGTCCTGCGCCTGCCTGCCCGTGCGAACGCACGGCATTGCGCGCCTCACTGCAGGGGGATGCCGGTGTCCTTGACCACCTTTGCCCAGCGCTGGCGCTCCGCATTGATGAAATTGCCGAAGTGCTCGGGCGTGTCGCCGCCCGGCACGCCGCCGAGTTCGGCCAGGCGTGTCTTGATCTCGGGCTCGGCCAGGATGGCGGCCACGGTCTTCTGCAGGCGCGACACCACCGCCGGCGGCGTGCCGGCCGGCGCCACCAGGCCGAACCATGCGGTGACCTGGAAATCGTCGAGCCCGGCTTCCTTCATGGTGGGCACGTCGGGCAGCTCGGCCACGCGCGTGGCACTGGTCACTGCCAGCGCGCGCAGCTTGCCGGACTGGATCTGCGGCAGCGAGCTGGGCAGGTTGTCCACCATCATGGTCACCTGCCCGGCGACCAGGTCGGCCACGGCGGGGGCGGCACCCTTGTACGGCACGTGGATAATGTCGATGCCAGTGCGCTTCTTGAACAGCTCGCCCGACAGGTGCACCGACTGCCCGGTGCCCGACGAGGCAAAGGACAGCTTGCCCGGCTCCGCCTTGGCCAGCGCCACCAGCTCGGCCACCGAGCGCGCCGGTACCTTGGCGTTGACCACCAGCACATTGGGCACCGACACCACCATGGTCACCGGCGCGAAATCCTCGGCACGGTAGGGAAGTTGCCGGTACAGGCCGTAGTTGATGGCATTGGGCCCGATATTGCCCATCATCAGCGTGTAGCCGTCGGGGGCGGACTGGCGCAGCGCCTGCACGCCGATGATGCCGGCGCCGCCGGCGCGGTTATCCACCACCACCGGCTGGCCGAGCACTTCGCCCAGCCGCTTGCCCACCAGGCGCGAAGCGATATCGGTCGTGCCGCCCGCCGCCGCGGGCACGATCAGGCGCACCGGCTTGTCGGGGTAGGCGGCAAAGGCGCTGGCCGCCGGGCCCGCCGCGAAGCCAAGTACGGTGGCCGTGGCCGCCAGCATGCGGGCGCTGTAGCGCAAGGTATCCATATGTCTCCTCCTGGGTGGCCCCGCGGCGGCGCGCGGGACTATCCGGTAACCGCCCGCGCAATACGGGCGATCCGGCCATTTTGGTTCTATTGCCACGCCGAATACGATAAATTGACGGCGGAGACATGGCTATTCACGATTCACAAAAGAGGCCTTTGGCCCAGCAAAACACAATGCATTACGACCTGACCGACCTGCGCCTCTTCCTCAACGTCGGCGAAACCGAGAATCTGACCCGCGCCGCCGAGCGCAGCTTTCTCTCGCTGCCCGCCGCCAGCACGCGCATCAAGCAGCTCGAAGAAGCCTTCCAGACCCAGTTGCTGATCCGCCAGGTCAAGGGCGTGCGCCTGACCCCGGCCGGCGACGCGCTGCTGTCTCACGCGCGCGAGGTGTTCCGCGAGCTCGAATGCCTGCACGCGGACCTGCGCCCCTACGCCAAGGGGGTCAAGGGCCGCGTGCGACTGCTGGCCAACACCACCGCCACCAACTCCTTCCTGGCCACGGCGCTGTCGCGCTTCCTGGCGGAG
Source organism: Cupriavidus sp. 2TAF22 (assembly GCF_052115045.1). Classification (NCBI taxonomy): domain Bacteria; kingdom Pseudomonadati; phylum Pseudomonadota; class Betaproteobacteria; order Burkholderiales; family Burkholderiaceae; genus Cupriavidus; species Cupriavidus sp. 2TAF22. The sequence goes on along the minus strand of NZ_JBFRFX010000045.1, from coordinate 25,478 downwards.
AACCCGGACGTGGATATCGAGCTCGAAGAACAGCTCTCGCAAGCCATCGTCTCCTCGATCGGCGCGGGCGCGGCCGATCTCGGCATCGTGGCCGGCGAAGTCGCCACCAACGACCTGGAAGTGATGCAGTTGTGCAGCGACGAGCTGATCGTGATCGCGCCGGTCAATCACCCGCTGCCGCAGTTCACCCGCCTGCGTTTCGCCGACCTGCTCGATACCTGCCGCTTCGTCGGGCTCAACCAGTTCAGCGCCATCCAGTCCTTCCTGGACCGCATCGCCAGTGGCATGGGCAAGCGCATCAGCCTGCGCATCCAGCTCGGCAGTTTCGACGCGGTGTGCCGCATGGTGGAAGCCGGCGCGGGCATCGCCATCGTGCCCAACAGCTGCGCGCGGCGCTATGCCAGCCGCAAGGTGCTGCGCTTTATCCCGCTGGAGGACGAATGGGCCAAGCGCGACCTGCGGCTGGTGCGCCGCCCCGGGCGCGAGCTGCCGCAGTTCGCCGAGACCCTGGTGCAGTATCTGAAGGACGCGGCGCAAGAGCCGGTGTAAGGGATCGCGGCCCCGGTCGTTCCGGCGCCGCGTTCACGAGGCGCGCGGCCGCCCGCGCAGCAGGCCTCAAGCCCCCGTCATCAGAGCGTCAGCCTCAGCCTTCCCGTCAGCGCCCCCGGCAACAGACTCGAATCGGTCTGCCGCTCGCCATACGTGCCGCTCGACACGCGCAACTGGCGCTCGCGGGTGAGCGCTTCGAGATGGTCCCCCAGGAATCCGTAGATGCTGTCGTCGAAGCGCATCGTGCCAAGCGGCGCCTGGATGCGGCCGTCTTCCACCCAAAAGGTGGCGAAGCGGGTCATGCCGGTCATGCGCCCGGCCGGCGCGTCTGACCAGTTGAGATACCAGAGATTGCCGATATAGAGCCCGGTGCCGAGCGCGGCCAGCGCATCGGCCTGCGCCAGCGTGCCGGCCCCGAGCGCGAGCGCATGCGGCGCCTCGCCGGCATCCGCGCAATTGACCTCCAGGCCGTACTCGCGCGCACTGCGCGGGTAGACCAGCCGCGCCACCGGCAGGCCGGCGCGCACCAGCGCGGCGTCGCTGCGCGGAATGCCCTCGGGGCCGAAGGCCGGGGCCAGCGCGCCGCTGGCGCGCTCGTCCATGTCGACCATCCCGCTCAGCTGCGCCGCCCCGTCGTAGAGGCGCTGCAACGGGCTTTCCTTCTGCGCCAGCGAGCGCGCGGAAAAACCGCCCCAGCTCAGCATGCCCAGCACTTCGTCCAGCGCCGCGGGCGCCAGGTAAGCGCGGTAGTCGGCAGGGGCGAGCGTGCGTGCCGGCTTGCCGAGGTGTTCCAGCTGGGCGCGCGCCGCGGCGAAGCGGCCGGCAAATTCATCGTCGTCCCAGCGGCTGCCGGCATAGTCGGCCTTGACCGCCTGGCCGTTGGCGTGGAACAGGCTCCAGTCGAAGTGAAAGGCCTGCGCGGCGTGCCAGCCGAAGGCGCCGAAGCTGCTGGCGAAGCCGCGGTAGAGGGGACCGGCTGCGTAGATGCCGACCAGGTCCAGCCCGCGCGCGGCCTCGTCGATCCGGGCCAGCACGTGGCCGGTGTCCGGCGGCGCGGCCTCGTCGGCGAAGCTGCGCTGCCAGGGCTCGCGCTCCAGCGTCAGGTAGGGATCGGGCTGCAACTGGGCGAGCGCTTCGCGCAACTGGCGCAGGCCCTCGGCCAGGCGCGCGCGGTCGGCCGCCGGATCGCCGGATAGCGTGATCCAGCTCTTGGCGTGGCGCTCGTCGCGGATCAGCCGCAGGCACGCGGTGGCCTGCGTCACGCGTCCGGCCTGGCGCACCTTTGCCCGGTTGAAGCGGATGAATTCCGAGGACTCCGCGCTGTACCACAGCGTGAACGCCTCGCCCGGCGCCAGCGCGGCGCGCATGTCGTCGGCCAGCGCCGCGAACATGGATTGCGGGGATTGCACCTCTCTCATCACGCGGCTCCCCCGAAGACTTCGACCTGCCGGAACACGCAGGCCGGCGAGGCATGCCCCACGCGCACGATCTGGTTGGGCTCGCCCTTGCCGCAATATGGCGTGCCGTGGACCTCGAGGGTGCCGGCATCGCCGACCGCGGCGAGGCTGCGCCAGAAATTGGCCGAGACACCGCGGTAATTGGGATTCTTGACCACGCCCTTGATCTCGCCGTCCTCGATCAGGCGGCCCCACTCGCAACCGAACTGGAACTTGTTGCGCGCGTCGTCGATGGACCAGGAGCGGTTGGTGGCCATCAGCACGCCGCGCTCGATGCCGCCCACCAGCTGGGCCAGCGTACGGTCGCCGGGTTCGAGGTTGAGATTGGCCATGCGGTCGATGGGCGGGCGGTTCCAGCCGCTGGCGCGGCTGTTGGCCACGCCCGGCAGGCCGCTGCGGAACTGCGAGAGCGCGCCGCCCAGCGGGCGCTGCAGGATGCCGTCGCGAATCAGGAAAGCCTTGCTTGCCGGCTGGCCGTCGTCGTCGTGCCCGTAGCTGCCCAGCTCCTCCGGAATGCCCGGATCGAAGCTGATGTTGAGCAGCGGCGAGCCGTACTGGTAGTGGCCGAAGTCCTCCAGCCGGATAAAGCTGGTGCCGGCGTAGTTGCGCTCGTCACCGAGAATGCGGTCCAGCTCCAGCGGGTGGCCGACCGATTCGTGGATCTGCAGCATCATCTGGTCGGGCATCAGCAGCAGGTCGGTGGGACCGGTGGGGGCATTGGGCGCCAGCAGCAACTGCAGGGCCTCGTCCGCCACGCGTGGCGCGGCACCGGCAAAGCCGAGCCGCCCGACCACCTCGAAGCCGCCCTGCTGGCCGCTGCCGAAGCCGCCGAAGGTGCGCGTCTGGCTGTCGCTGCCGTCGAAGGCGGTCACGCTGATGCCGGGATAGACGAAGCGCTGTGCCTGCCATTGCTCGGCACCGGCGCTGTTCAGATAGAGCTGCTCCTGGAACTGGTGCGAGAGATAGGCCACGTAATTGACGATGCGCGCGTCCGCGGGCACGCCGGCACTGACCTCGGCCAGCAGCGCGAAGCGTTCGGCCAGGCCGGGAAAGGCGCCGTCCGCGCCCGGCGACGCGTAGCGCGCGCTGCCTTGCGGCGCCGGCAGGCCACGCATGTCCACCAGCCCGTGCGCGGCGATGCGCTGCGCCAGTTCGCCCGCGCTGTCGAGCGCCCGCTGCAGGCCGGCGGCGCTGATATCGCTGGTGGCGGCATACGCCTCCACGCCGCCCAGGCGCACCGTCAGCATCGCGCCCACGTCGCGCGTCAGCGAAGGCGGCTCGGCCACGCCGCGCCGCAGCGTGCAAACCTCGCCGCTCTCCCGGATCAGGCGCAGCGAGTGAAACTCGGCGCGGGTGGCAAGGCCGGCGAAATCCTGCCTGACGCGTTCGAACACGATGGGCTCCTGGAGAACGATTGCGGGAACAGGCGGCAAGCGGTGCCGGCAATGCGCGCGCAATACGCACCCTGCCTTGCCACCAGCCTCGCCGCCCCGCAGCGGATCTTACCGCGCCGCCACGCCCGCCGCCGCCAGGTTCAGTCCGCCTGCACGCCCGCCGCCTTGATGATCGGCGACCATTTCTCGATCTCGGCCTGCAGCCAGGTGCGCAGGCCTTCCGGCGTCTGCTTGTCCTCGGGCACGATCTCCGCGCCCAGATCAGCCAGGCGGGCGGCCACCGCGGGGTCCCTGAGACCGGCGCGCAGCGCCACGTTGAGCCGGTCGATCACGGCCGGCGGCGTGCCGCGTGGCGCGTAGACGCCGTGCCAGACCTTGACCTCGAAGCCCTTGAGTCCGCCTTCGGCGAGCGTGGGCGCGCCCGGCAGCGACTTGATGCGCTGGGTGGTGGTCACGCCGTAGAGCTTGACCTTGTCGGCCTTGATATGCGGCAGGGTCTGGGTAGTCTGGTCGCACAGGATGTCGACCTGGCCGCCCAGCAAGGCCGTCATCGCGGGTGCCGTGCCCTGGTAGGGAATGGCGGTCAGGTCCACGCCGATGGCCTTCTGGAACAGCATCCCGCACAACTGCGAGACCGCGCCCAGGCCGGCATTGGCCAGGTTGAGCTTGCCCTGGTTCTGGCGGATGTAGGCCACCAGATCAGGCATGGTCTTGGGCGGCAGGTCGTGGCGGCCCAGCAGGGTCATCGGTACGTCGGCCACCTGCCCGACGAAACTGAAATCCGTCAGCGGCTTGTAGGACAGCTTGCTGTATAGCGCCGGCGCGGTGGCCATGCCGTTGTGATGGATCAGGATGGTGTAGCCGTCCGGCGCGGCCTTGGCCACGTAGGCGGCGGAGACGGTGCCACCGGCGCCGAGCCGGTTTTCCACCACCACGCTCTGGCCCAGGTTCTTCGACATCGCCGCCGCCAGCGTGCGCGCCACCACGTCGGTCGGGCCGCCCGCGGCGAACGGTACCACCATCGTGACCGGCCTGGCGGGATAGGCGTCGGCGGCGCGCGCTCCGGACGGCAGCGCCAGTGCCGCCGCCGTGCCCAGCGCGGCGAGCGCCATCCAGCGCCAGGGCGCCTGCCCGGCTGTCCTTGCTTGCCTGCCGCCGGTCTGCTGCCTTTGTCGCGACCCCTGCGCCTTGTAGCTTGCCATTGTCTCTGCCTCCATCGTGTTGAGGTATCCGGCCGGTCCTTCCGGCGCGTTCGCGGACTGGTCGTCCTTCGCCGCGCCGGTCCGGGGACGGCCGCGCCGGCCTTTCTTGTTTGTGCAGCAAGCGTGGCGGCAAAGCGGCGCAACGGCAATACGGATTTCCCTAAGGGTGGGCAAGGCCGCCCGGAAGGGAGCCGGAGTCTCTGGATGTGGCAGCAAGCGCGCCGCGAGGGGTGGTGCCGGCGCCTCTCCAGTCCCGGTCGCCGCCCCGGTCCGGTCCCGCGCCGATGCCGCACCGCTTTGCGCGCTCCCCGCCGGGCGCGCTTCCGGGGGCGCTAAGCCGCTCTTTCGCAAATCCGAATTTCGGCGCGGGAGGGGCTCGGGAATAATGGCCGCAAGCTAAATCCAATAACGGGGCCTTTTTCATGTTCGCAGAGCAGACGCACGACCAGCCGTATCCCGATATCCGTGAAGCCGTGCGTGCGCTATGCACGGGTTTCGATTCCGCCTACTGGCAGCGCGTGGAAGAACAGAACGCCTTCCCGGAAGAATTCGTGCAGGCGCTGACCAAGGCCGGCTGGCTGTCGGCCCTGATTCCCGAGGAATTCGGCGGCTCCGGCCTGCCGCTGACCGCGGCCTCCGTGATCATGGAGGAAATCAACCGCAATGGCGGCAATTCCGGCGCCTGCCACGGCCAGATGTACGTGATGGGCTGCCTCTTGCGCCACGGCTCGGAAGCGCAGAAGCAGCGCTGGCTGCCCGGCATCGCCTCGGGCGAGCTGCGCATGCAGTCGATGGCCGTGACCGAGCCGACCACCGGCACCGACACCACCAAGCTCAAGACCACCGCCGAGAAGAAGGGCGACCGCTACGTCATCAACGGCCAGAAGGTGTGGATCTCGCGCGTGCAGCACTCCGACCTGATGCTGCTGCTGGCGCGCACCACGCCGCTGGACCAGGTCAAGCGCAAGTCCGAGGGCCTGTCGGTGTTCGTGGTGGACCTGCGTGAAGCCATCGGCAAGGGGCTGACCGTGCGCCCCATCCGCAATATGGTCAACCACGAGACCAACGAGCTGTTCTTCGACAACCTGGAGATCCCGGCCGAGAACCTGATCGGCGAGGAAGGCAAGGGGCTCAAGTACATCCTCGACGGCCTCAACGCCGAGCGCATCCTGATCGCCGCCGAGTGCATCGGCGACGGCTACTGGTTCATCGAGCGCGCCAGCAACTATGCGCGCGACCGCATCGTGTTCGACCGCCCGATCGGCCAGAACCAGGGCGTGCAGTTCCCGATCGCGCGCGCCTACGTCAACGTGGAGGCCGCCAGCCTGATGCGCTACAAGGCAGCTGCCCTGTTCGACGCCGGCAAGGCCTGCGGCAAGGAAGCCAATATCTCCAAGCTGCTGGCCGCCGATGCCTCCTGGGAAGCGGCCAACGTCTGCCTGCAGACCCACGGCGGCTTCGGCTTTGCCGCCGAGTACGACATCGAGCGCAAGTTCCGCGAAACCCGCCTGTACCAGGTCGCGCCGATCTCGACCAACCTGATCCTGTCCTATGTGGCCGAGCACGTGCTCGAGCTGCCGCGTTCGTTCTGAGGGCCGCGCACATGTTCGCATCGCACCCGGGCATCCGCCCGCTCGACGGCATCCGCGTGGTATCGCTCGAGCACGCCGTGGCCGCGCCCTTCGCCACGCGCCAGCTGGCCGATCTCGGCGCACGCGTGATCAAGGTGGAGCGCCCCGGCGTGGGCGATTTCGCGCGCGGCTACGACGAGACCGTCAACGGCCAGGCCTCGCACTTCGTCTGGCTCAACCGCGGCAAGGAAAGCCTCACGCTGGACCTCAAGGACGAGGAAGCGCAGACCGTGCTGCACCGCTTGCTGGCCGACGCCGACGTGCTGGTGCAGAATCTCGCCCCCGGCGCCGCCGCGCGCATGGGGCTGGATTTCGATACGCTGCACGGCCGCTACGGCAAGCTGATCGTGTGCGACATCTCCGGCTACGGCGATGCCGGCCCCTACCGCGACAAGAAAGCCTATGACCTGCTGATCCAGGCCGCGGCCGGCCTGATCGGCATCACCGGCAGCGCCGACGAACCCTCGCGCGCCGGCATCTCCATCGCCGACATCGCGGCCGGCATGTACGCCTACACCGGCATCCTCTCCGCGCTGCTGCAGCGCGGGCGCACCGGCACCGGCCTGCGCGTGGAGGTCACCATGCTCGAAGCGCTGACCGAGTGGATGAACTACGCGCTGTACTTCGGCCACTACGGCGGCAAGGCGCCGGCCCGCTTCGGTGCCTCGCATCCGGCCATCGCGCCCTACGGCGTGCATCGCACCGGCGACGGCGGCAGCGTGATCTTCGGCCTGCAGAACGAACGCGAATGGCAGGCCTTCTGCGAAAAGGTGCTGGGCCAGCCCGAACTGCTCAAGGACGCGCGCTTCTCCTCCAACTCGGGGCGCGTGAAGAACCGGGCCGAGCTGACCGCGCTGATCGAGACCCGCTTCGCGCCGATGACGGTGACGCAGGTGGAAGCGCTGCTCGACCAGGCGCAGATCGCCAACGCGCCGATGAACGATATCGAGGCCGTCTGGAATCATCCGCAGCTCGCCGCGCGCGGACGCTGGCGGGAAGTGAGCAGCCCGGGCGGGATGATCGGGGCGTTGTTGCCGCCGGCCAACCTGTCTGGCGTGGAGCCGGTGATGGGGGATGTGCCGGCGCTTGGCGCGCATAGTGGAGATATTCTTTCTGAGCTGGGGTATTCGGAGGGGAGGATTGCTGAGTTGAGGGAGCGGAAGGTGGTTTGAATTTGGGTATGCGCGTGGAAGTCTGCTTGTGACTGTGGGCCTGGCGGCTTGGGCTTGGTAGCCCGTTCGCACACATGTAAGTGTCACTTTTCTTTTCTCGAAAAGAAAAGTAACCAAAAGAAAGCGATTCTTGCAGAAGGCTGGGCGCTCAGACTTCAGCTTTGATGGTGGTTTCGTGGTGGGGGCGTTGGCTTCGATCAGGCTGCTGACGCTACCGGCGCGGACCATGGCGACACCACTGGAGGTGTCCGATTCGCGGCGCCGCTGCATGATGGCGGTGGCCCGGGTGATTCAAGCTGCTGCCGCGACCGGCGCGAATGGACACGTCATAGAGGCGGCACTGGTTTCGTGGTGGGTGCGGTGGCTCCCGTGTGAGAGTACCGCAGACACCAGCCGCCCACCACGAAAACACGAGGGTCCTATGTCGTGGCCGCCCGAGCCGGAAACGGCAGAATTCCAGCACAACCACGAACCCCACGACGAAACCGACAGCCTCCGCAACCCTGTTCGGCTCTGCCCCTGCCGGCCAGGCAGTCCGCTTTCTTTGCCTACTTTCTTTTCGGAAAAAAGAAGGCAGGTCGCTCCGGGGGAGCGAAAGCCTTTGACTTTGAAGTTGACTTTGAATTTGAAGCCCTTGACTTTGAAGCACCAGCCTCCACCAGAAGCTGCGAGCCCCAAGCGAGGAACTGCAGGACAAACGAACCAGAGCAAGAAGATGACCCAGCAATCCGACACGAACAACTATCCGACCCGCCAGCTCTGCGACTTCCTGGCCCGCTTCACCCTGGCCGACGTGCCGGCGGAGGTCGTGGAAAAGACCAAGGACCTCTTCCTCGACTGGATCGCCTCGGCGATCGCCGGCAAGGATGCGCCCGCGGTGCGCAAGCTGCAGGAGTTCGTCGCGGCGATGGGCCCGCAGCAGGGCCCGTCCGAGGTCTTCGTGGACCGCCGCCGCACCTCGCCGTACTTTGCCGCGCTGATCAACGGCGCGTCTTCGCACGTGGTGGAGCAGGACGACGTGCATAACGGCTCCGTGCTGCACCCGGCCGCGGTGGTGTTCCCGGCGGTGATCGCCGCCGCGCAGGCGGAGGGCAAGAGCGGCGCGGACGTGCTGCTGGCGTCCATCGCCGGCTACGAGGCCGGCATCCGCATTGGCGAATTCATGGGCCGTTCGCACTACCGCGTGTTCCATACCACCGGCACGGTGGGCACGCTGGCGGCGGCCGCGGCGGTGGCCAAGCTCTACGGCATGGACGCCGAAGGCATCAACCAGGCACTGGGTTCGGCCGGCACGCAGGCCGCCGGCCTGTGGGAATTCCTGCGCGACGCGGCGGATTCCAAGCAGTTGCACACGGCCAAGGCCGCGGCGGACGGGCTGATGTCGGCCTGGATCGCGCGCGCTGGCTTCACCGGCGCGAAGCGCATCCTGGAAGGCGCGCAGGGCATGGCGGCGGGCATGTCGAGCGATGCCAACCCGGCGGCGCTCACCGATGGCCTGGGCACGCGCTGGGCCACCGCCGAGACCTCGTTCAAGTTCTTCGCCTCGTGCCGCCACACGCACCCGGCGGCCGACGCGCTCAAGGCGCTGATGCTGCGCGACCAGGTCCGCGCGGACCAGATCGCCGCCGTGACCGCGCATGTGCACCAGGGCGCGATCGACGTGCTCGGCCCGGTCACCGATCCCAGGACCATCCACCAGGCCAAGTTCTCGATGGGCACGGTGCTCGGTCTGGTCGCGGTGCACGCGCACGCCGGCCTCGGCGAGTTCGAAGACCATGCGCTGCAGGATGCGCAGGTGGCGGCCTTCCGCGACAAGGTGGAGATGGAACTCGACGCCGAGATCAATGCCGCCTATCCGCGCCAGTGGATCGGCCGCGTCACCGTCAGGACCACCGACGGCCGCACGCTGGGCGCGCGCGTGGACGTGCCCAAGGGAGACCCCGGCAACACGCTGTCGCGTCCGGAACTGGAAGCCAAGGCGGTGCAGCTGGGCGCCTTCCGCCACGGCGGCAGCGAAGCCGAGATGCGCGCCATCATCGCCCGCGTATGGGCGCTGGAGAAACAGGCCAACGTCAACGACTGGCTGCCCGGCGCGCGCTAACGTTCGAGAGCCATCATGTCCACTGCATCCAACGCTTCCACCGCCATCACCTACCTGTTCGTGCCGGGCGACCGGCCCGAACGCTTCGACAAAGCCGCGGCGGCCGCGCCCGATGCGCTGATCCTCGATCTCGAGGATGCCGTGCACCCGGACGCCAAGCCCGCCGCGCGCACCGCCATCGCCGCCTGGCTGCTCGCGCGCGGCGCGCAGTCGCAGGCTTATGTGCGCATCAACGACACCAGTTCGCCGGCATTCGCGGCCGACATGGACTGGCTGCGCGCGCTGCCGCCCGACGCGCCGCTGGCCGGCCTGCTGGTGCCCAAGGCCGAGGACGCGGTCGCGCTCGGCGAGATCGCCCAGGCGCTGGCCCAGGTCAATCCGCAGGGCCGCGTGGTGGCGATCATCGAAAGCGCGCGCGGCCTGCATGACATCGATGCGGTGGCCAGCGCGCCGGGCGTGTCGCGCCTGGCCTTCGGCTCGCTCGATTTCGCCGTGGACCTGGGCTGCGCCCACACCCGCGAGGCGCTGCTGATGGCGCGCTCGCGCATCGCGCTGGCCTCGCGCGTGGCCGGCCTGCCGCCGCCCGTGGACGGCGTCACCACCGCGCTCAAGGACGAAGCCGTGCTGGCCGACGACGTGGCCCACGCGCGCGCGCTGGGCTTTGCCGCCAAGCTGTGCATCCACCCGGCCCAGCTCGCCGCCGTGCGCGCGGGCTTCCTGCCCACCGCGCAACAGCTCGACTGGGCGCAGCGCGTGCTGGCCGCCACCGCCGGCGGCAGCCATGCCGTGCAGGTCGACGGCAAGATGGTCGACCGCCCCGTCATCGAACAAGCCCGGCGCATCCTCGCGCTCGCCGGCCACCCCGAAGCCCAGCAAGCCAACCCGTCATGACCCAGCTCGAACACCTGCGTACCTGGATCGGCCGCAGCGAAAGCCGCACCGAGACCCTTGCTCCCGAACCCGTGACCGGGCTCGCCGCCACCCTCGACCTGGACGGCGACGCGCTCGTGCGCGGCCCGCTGCCGCCCCTGTGGCACTGGCTGTATTTCCTGCCGCGCGCGCCGCAGCGCGAGCTGGGCCAGGATGGCCATCCCGCGCTCGGCGGCTTCATGCCGCCGATGCCGCTGCCGCGCCGCATGTGGGCCGGCGGCGAACTCGAGTTCAAGCGCCCGCTACGCGTGGGCGATACCGTCACGCGCACCTCCACCGTGCGCAACGTGGAATACAAGACGGGCCGCAGCGGCGAGCTGTGGTTCGTCACCGTGGAGCACGTGCTGAGCGTCGACGGCGAAGTCGCGCTGAACGAGCGCCACGACCTGGTCTATCGCGCCATGCCCGAGCCCGGCGAGCCGCTGCCGCCGCGACCGCGCCTCGCGCACCAGGCAAAGTGGCAGCGCCAGCTGCACGCCGATCCGGTCATGCTGTTCCGCTTCTCGGCGCTCACCTTCAACGGCCATCGCATCCACTACGACCACGACTACGTGCGCGACGTGGAAGGCTATCCCGGCCTGGTGGTGCACGGCCCGCTGCAGGCCGTGCTCGCGCTCGACCTGGTGGCGCGCGAAATGCCGGCGGCCAGGGTGCGCCGCTTCGGCTTCCGCGGGCTGGCGCCGCTGTTCGACCACGACACCGTGACGGTGGGCGGCGTGCCCGATGCGGCCACGCCGGGCAAGATCGTGCTCTGGACCGGCGACGATGCCGGCGGCCAGTCGATGGAGGCGTGGGCCGTGGTGGAGAACTGACGGACACGTGCTGTACAGGCAGGACGCCGGTACCCACGCAGAAAACAACAACGGGAGCTGGCGGGGAAAACAACAAAGGAGACTTCCCATGCACGCATTCCGCAGCGGCCGGCGCATCGCCTGCGCCGCCGTTCACGCCATCGTTGCCCTGTGCGGGGTCACCGCCGCGCAGGCGCAGCAGAGTCCCAGCTACCCCACCCGCCCGGTCACCCTGATCGTGCCCTACGCGCCGGGCGGCACCACCGACGTGGTGGTGCGCCAGTTCGCCGCGGCGCTGCAGAAATCGCTGGGCCAGAGCGTGGTGGTGGAAAACAAGCCCGGCGGGGCCGGCACCATGGGCGCGCTCGCGCTGCGCCAGGCCAGGCCGGATGGCTACACCTTGTCGATGATGCCGGTGACGGTGTTCCGCCAGCCCTTCATCCAGAAGACCGCCTTCGATCCGGCGCGCGATTTCACCTACCTGTCCCGCATCACCGGCTACACCTTCGGCGTGGTGGTGCGTGCCGACTCGCCATGGAAGAGCTGGCCTGATTTCCTCGCTGCCGCGCGGGCCCGCCCGGGCAACGTCAGCTACGGCTCGCCCGGCCAGTTCAGCTCGCCGCACATCACCATGATCGAGCTGACGACCAGGGAGAACCTCACGGTCAACCACGTGCCGTTCAAGGGCGATGCCGACTGCCTCAACTCACTCATGGGGAACCATGTACAGCTCTGCGCGGCAGGCAGTGCCGCCGGCACCCTGGTCGATGCCGGCAAGCTGCGCTGGCTCAACCTGTGGACCGCGCAACGCTCGCCACGCTGGCCGGACGCGCCCACGCTGCGCGAGCTCGGCTACGACATGGTCTCCAACTCGCCCTATGGCGTGGCCGGCCCGAAGGGAATGGACCCCCAGGTGGTGCGCATCCTGCAGGACGCGCTGCGCCGCGCGGCCGAAGACCCGCTGCACCTCGCCGCGCTCAAGCAGCAGGACCAGGACCTGATGTACCTGGACAGTGCCGGCTACACACGCTTTGCCATGCAGCAGATCGCGCAGGAAAAGGCGCTGGTCGAGCGACTTGGCATCAAGGCAGAATGACTATGCGCAGACACCCGACACAACCTCGTTGCGCAGCGACTGCGGCGGCCCGGCCACTGCGCCGCAAATGCCTCGCCGCGCTCTGCGCGCTGGCCGCGCCGGCGCTTGGCCTGGCGCCGGCCGGCACCGCCTGGGGGCAGCAAGACTTCCCCACCCAGCCGTTGCGCCTGGTCGTGCCCTATGCCGCGGGCGGTCCCACCGACGCCTTCGCCCGCGTGCTCGCCGAGCATTGGGGTCAGAAGCTCGGCAAGCCGATGGTGGTGGAAAATCGTACCGGCGCGGGCACCGTGGTAGGCACGGACTATGTGGCGAAGGCCAGGCCGGATGGCTACACGGTGCTGCTGACCACGGTGGCGCACGCCGTCAACGACAGCATCGTGCCGCACCTGCCGTACCGCACCACGCGGGACTTCACGCCGGTGGGACTGGCCGCGAGGGCGCCCCTGGTGCTGCTGGTCACGCAGGCATTCCCGGCGCGCAACCTGGCGGAATTCGTCGCCTACGTGAAGCAGCATCCCGGCATGGTGAACTACGGCTCGGCCGGCAATGGCAGCGCGCCCCACCTTGCGTCCGTGCTGCTGGACCAGATGGCCGGCCTGCAAACCACCCACGTGCCCTATCGGGGCACGGGTCCGGCCATGACCGACCTGATCGGCGGCCAGATCGGCTACATGATCGACAGCGCCCCTACCGGTCTCGCCCAGGCCAAGGCCGGCACGGTGCGACTGATCGCCACCACCATGAAGGCACGCCTGCCCCAGACCCCGGGCGTTCCGGCCGTGGCCGAAGCCGTGCCCGGCTACGAAGCCTACACATGGAATGGCGCCTTCGTCCCCGCCGGCACGCCGCCGGCGCGGGTGGAACAACTCAACCGCGCGCTGCGCGCGGCGCTGGCCGACCCGCAACTGCGCCAGCGCGCCTACGAGATGGGCCTGCTGCTTGAAGCCGACCCCAGCCCGCAAGCGCTCGCCGGGCACCTCGAAACGGAACTCGCCAAATGGCGCAAGGTGGCACAAGCCGCCCATATCCAGGAACCCTGAACCATGTCCATGAATCCCGGCGCGCGCGCCGATGCCGATGCCGCTGCCAAAGGCACCGGCAGCACCAGCATCACCTCCGACACGCCATTCGATCCGCGCAGCCACCGCATGTGCGAACAGCGCTACTTCGAGGACTTCGTCCCCGGCGAACGCTTCGTGCTGCCTTCGCGCACCATGACCGAGGCCCTCTTCGCAGCCTTCCAGCTCGCCAGCGGAGACAACCACCCGGTGCACTACGATGCCGAGTACTGCCGCGCGCACGGCATGCCGCACATGCTGGCGCACGGCTACCAGGTGCTGATCCAGACGGCGGCCGGCGCCGGCTTGTTTCCGCATATGGTGGAGGAGTCGCTCAAGGGCTTCATCGACCAGAGCAGCCGCTTCCTGCATCCGGTCTTCGTGGGGGATACCTTGTACAGCACGCTGGAGGTCGCCGAGCTGGCTCCCAACCGGAGCACCGGCGTGCTGACGCTGCGCTCCACCGTGCACAACCAGCATGGCGTGCTGGTGCTGGACGGCACGCAGCGCTATCTGTTGCGCAAGCGGGCGCCGGCGGGTTGATCGTGCCGGGTGGCGCGTAGCCGCCCGCATGCTTGCACCCTTCTCCCGCTTGCGGGAGCGGGGAGCCAAGGTTCGCCACCTTCGCCCCTTCGTCCCTTCCCCCTTTCGCCCCTTCTCCAATACGAGCCCTGTCGGCAAAAAAAAATCGCGGCCCGTGCGAGCCGCGATTTCTACCTGCGAAGCCTGCGCACTCAGCGCATCGTCATTCCACCTGGATCTTCGCCGTCTTGACCACCCCGCCCCACAAGGCCAGTTCCTTCTGGATGCGGTCGGCCAGCGGCTTGGGACCGGTGATGTTCAGGTCGTATCCGCCCTGCGTCATGCGCTGCTGGAACGCGCGATCGTCACCGATCGCCTTCTGCGCCTTGACCAGCTTGTCCACCACGTCGGCGGGCAGCTTCTGCGGGCCCACCAGCGCGTACCAGCCGGTGAGATCGTAGTTCTTCATGCCGGACTCGATCATGGTTGGCACATTGGGCAGCGCGGCGTTGCGGCCCTTGGACGTCACCGCCAGCGCGCGCACCTTGCCGCCCTGGATGTGACCGATGGCGGTGCCGGTGATGTCGAACATGAAGGTCACCTTGCCACCGACCACGTCGGCCATGGCCGGCGAATTGCCCTTGTACGGCACGTGCAGCATCTTTACGCCGCCCATCTGCGCCAGCAGCTCGGCCGACAGGTGATTGGACGCGCCCACGCCGGCCGAGCCGAAGCTGACGCCGTCCGGGTGCTTGCGCGCATAGTCCACCAGTTCGCCCACGTCCTTGGCGGGGAATTCCTTGTTGATCAGCAGGACGTTGGTGTAGTCGGTGATCAGGCCGATGTAGCTGAAGTCCTTGGTCGGGTTGAAGTTCACCGACTTCTGGATCAGCGGCGTCATGGTCATGGTGGGGCTGGCCACGAAGTACAGCGTATAGCCGTCCGGCGCCGCCCGGGCCGTCAGGTCGGCGGCGATGGCGCCGCTGGCGCCGGCGCGGTTGTCCACCACCACCGGCTGCTTGAGCGCGCGGCCCAGGTAATCGGCATAGATGCGCGCAGCGGTATCGACCGGGCCGCCAGGCGCGTAGCCCACGATCAGCTTCACCGGGC
Organism: Cupriavidus sp. 2TAF22; assembly: GCF_052115045.1. Lineage (NCBI taxonomy): Bacteria > Pseudomonadati > Pseudomonadota > Betaproteobacteria > Burkholderiales > Burkholderiaceae > Cupriavidus > Cupriavidus sp. 2TAF22. Next base: position 10,465 of record NZ_JBFRFX010000045.1, on the reverse strand, counting down.
GCGCCGGGTAGGCGTCGGCCCATGCGGCGCCTTGCACCGCGGCCAGCAGCAGGCCGGCCATCATCCATCGTTTCATTTGCATCTCCTCCTTATTGTGTTTGTCGCCGGGCCGCGCCATGCGCGCTCCGGTACACGTGCGCTTCGACCCGTGGCGAAGCGCTGCCGGGCGTCAGGCAGCCGCGGCGCTGCCATCCACCAGCGCGCGCAGCGGCTGCTTGAGCAACTTGCCGCTGGCGGTGGTGGGGATGGTTTCGATCACGCGGATCTGCGCGGGGCGCTTGTACGGCGCCAGGCTTTCGCGCAGGTAGGCTTCCAGCGCGGGCATGTCGATGCGGGCACCGGGCTGGGTTTCGATGAAGGCCACCACGTCTTCGTTGCCGTCGGCCGCCTGGCGCCCGACCACGGCGGACTGGCGCACGCCGGGGAAGGCATTGATGACGGACTCCACCTCGATCGGATACACATTGAAGCCCGAGCGGATGATCAGGTCCTTCGAACGGCCGACGATGAACAGCGCGCCATCCGGAGCGAGGAAGCCAAGATCGCCGGTATTGAGCCAGCCGCCCGGCAACAGCGCCTCCGCGGTCTGTTCTTCGTTGCGGAAGTAGCCGCGCATCACGCCGGGACCGCGCACGCGGATCTGGCCACGCTCGCCGGGGGGCATCGGCTGGCCCTGCTCGCTGGTGATGGCGATCTCCACGCCCTCGACGATATAGCCGGCCGAGCAGTCGGTGCGCGGTGCATCCTTGCGCGTGATGAACAAGGAGCCGGCGTACTCGGTGATGCCGTAGCCGTGGTGCAGCGGCTGGCCGAACCACGCCTCGGTGTCGCTCTTGAGGGTGGGGTCCAGCGGCGCACCGCCGGTATAGAGGTAGCGCAGGCGCGGGAACGCGGTGGCGCCGTTCTTGCCGGTCCTGGCCGACGACTCGCGCGCCAGCGCCATGATGCGCGTGAACATGGTCGGCACGCCCTGCAGCATGGTGAGGCCGGGCGACTCCAGCGCCGTGAACACGTCGGCCGCGTCGAAGCGCGGGCGCATCACCAGGCTGGCGCCGGCGTAGAGCGTGGCCATCAGCACCGTGGCAATGCCGAAGATGTGCGACAGCGGCAGCGCGCCATAGGCGATATCGTCCGGGCCCAGGTCGCGCGAGGTCGCCGAGATGCGCGCGAAGATGGTGAGGCCGGCATGCGGCACCATCACGCCCTTGGGGGCGCCGGTGGTGCCGGAAGTGTAGATCAGCGTGGCGATGTCGCGCGCCTGTGCGGCATCCACGCGCTGCGGCGCCCGCGCGGCGCGCAGCACGGCGAAGCGCGGATCGAGCGCGGCGCAGTCCGAGGGCTGCGCGCCGAGCCGTGCGGCGTGCGCGGCTGCTACGTCGGACACGTGGTTGGTGAAGAAGGTCAGCAGCGGCTCGGCATGGTCACGGATGCCGTCGATCTCGCGCGGGGAAAGCCGCGCGTTGACCTGGATCGGCCACGCGTGCAGCGCGCTGCAGGCAAACAGCATCACCACCATCTCGGTGCAGTTCTCGCCCACCACCATCACGCGGTCGCCCTGGCCCACGCCCTGCGCGGCCAGCCAGTCGCGCGCGGTGGCGATGCGCTGCCACAGCGCGCCATAGCTCAGGATCCCGTCGCTCTCGTACAGGCAGGGCGAATCAGGCGAGCGCTCGGCCCAGTGTTTCGGGATGTCGTGGATGAACTCGGGGCGGAAGGAAGACATGATGCGGGCGATGTAATGCGGATGAAGCTGACGAAAGGGAAGCCGGTGCCCGAAGGACACCGGCTGCGGACAAGCTTATTGGTCGAGGTGGATGCCGGCCGACTTGATCAGGCCATCCCACTTCTGGTACTGACTGCGCATATATGAGCCGAACTGCGCCGGCGTGGACGGAAACGGCACCGTGCCCTGCGCCGCGAGGCGCGCGGCCAGCTCGGGCTGCGCCAGCGCGGCCACGATCTCGGCGTTGAGGCGGTCGACCACGGCCGGCGGCGTATTGGCCGGCGCGGCCACGCCGAACCAGGCGGTCAGCTCGTAGCCGGGCACGCCCGCGGCGGCCAGCGTTGGCACGCCCGGCAACTGGTCCGAAGGTTTCGCGGTGGTCACGCCGAGCGCGCGCACGCGGCCGTCGCGCACATAGGGCAGCGCGGTGGAAATGCTGTCGAACATCATGGTCAGGCGCCCGCCGATCAGGTCGGTCATGGCCGGGGCGCTGCCCTTGTACGGCACGTGGTCGATGCGCACGCCCGCCATGTGGGTAAACAGCTCGCCCGCCAGGTGCGAGGACGAGCCGTTGCCGAACGAGCCGTAGCTCAGCTTGCCGGGCTCGCGCTTGGCCAGCGCGATCAGTTCGGCCACGTTGCGCGCGGGCACCGACGGATGCACCACCAGCACATTGGGCAGGTAGGCCACCGAGGCTACCGGCGCAAAATCCTTGAGCGGGTCGTAGCCCGGCTTGTCGTACAGGCTCTTGTTCACGGCCAGCGAACCGAACGTGCCGAAAAACAGCGTATAGCCGTCGGCCGGCGCGCGCGCCACCGACACCGCGGCGATATTGCCGCCCGCGCCGGGGCGGTTCTCGATCACCACCGGCTGGCCCAGCCGCACCGACAGCGCATGGCTGACCTCGCGTGCCAGCAGGTCGGTGGCGCCGCCCGGCGGGAAGGGCACGACCAGGCGCACCGGCTTGTCCGGATAAGCCGCGAACGCGCTTGCGGTGGCCGCCAGCAAGCCGCAGAGCGCGAGCAGCCTGGTGCAACGTGTGGTCCAGCGTGACATTCGCCTGTCTCCTCGGCGTTAATTGTGATGTTGCTGCGATGGAACAGCGCCAGTGTGAGTCAGGCGCCGCAGGGGCGCCATTTGGATTTGTTTAAGGCCGTGTTCGGGACGGCGGGGAGCAGCGCCGGCATGACGCAGGAGGTGCGCGCCCTGGTGCAAACCCTTGGCGGCGCGCGGCCCGGCGCGGCCGAACGCTTCCGGCAGGCCGAAGAGCGGCTTTGCCATTGCGGAACCAGCGAATCCCCTGCCCCCCATAGAATCGGAGCACCGTATCGCGGAGGCGACCGTGGTCCGTGGCGCATGTGCGCGCGGCCCGCGGCCGGCCTTCCCAACCGAGGGGACAAGCAGATGGATTTGCGTTTCAACGCCGCGGAGCAATCGTTCCGCGAAGAGGTTCGGAGTTTCGTGCAGGCCAGCCTGCCGGCGGATATCCGCGACAAGGTGCTGGCGCACCAGCGCGTGGAGAAAGACGACTACGTGCGCTGGCACCGCGTGCTGCACGCGCAAGGCTGGGGCGCGCCGACCTGGCCCAGGCAATGGGGCGGCACCGGCTGGACCCCGCTGCAGCGCCTGATCTTCGAGATCGAGACCTTCCGCGCCGGCGCGCCGCGCCTGCTGCCGTTCGGCCTCACCATGATCGGCCCGGTGCTGATGAAGTACGCCAGCCCCGAGCACCAGGAACGCTTCCTGCCGCGCATCCCCACGGTGGAAGACTTCTGGTGCCAGGGCTATTCCGAGCCCGGCTCCGGCTCCGACCTGGCTTCGCTCAAGACGCGCGCCGTGCGCAAGGGAGACCGCTACATCGTCAACGGCCAGAAGACCTGGACCACGATGGCGCATTTCGCCGACTGGATCTTCTGCCTGGTGCGCACCGACTCCGAGGTCAAGCCGCAGGAAGGCATCTCCATGCTGCTGATCGACATGAAGACGCCGGGCGTGACGGTTCGCCCCATCGTCACGCTCGACGGCGGCCACGACGTCAACGAAGTGTGGTTCGAGGACGTGGAAGTGCCGGCCGCCAACCTGCTCGGCGAAGAGAACCGCGGCTGGACCTACGCCAAGTACCTGCTCGGCCACGAGCGCACCGGCATCGCCGGCATCGGCCACTGCAACCGCGAACTGCGCCAGCTCAAGCACTACGCGGCGCAGTCCACCGACGGCGCCGGCCGGCCGCTGATCGACGACGTGCGCATGCGCGACAAGATCGCCCGCATCGAGATGGACATCATGGCGCTGGAAATGCTGCTGCTGCGCGTGGCCACGCAGTCCGCCGGCCAGCCCGGCCCCGAGGCCTCCATCGTCAAGATCCGCGGCTCCGAAATCCAGCAGGACCTGGCCATGCTGCAGATGGAAGTGGCCGGCCCCAGCGCGTGGCCGTACTCGCCTCGCTGGCTCGAAGCGGGCGAGACGCCTGCGGACATGCCGCAGCACGCACCGGACTGGGCCGCGCCCGCCGCCTCCACGTACTTCGACATGCGCAAGACCTCCATCTACGGCGGCGCCACCGAAGTACAGAAGAACATCATCTCCAAGATGATCCTGGGTTTCTGAACGCCGGGACAGAAGGAACAAGCACAGCCATGGACTTCAATTACAGCGAAGAGCAGCAGATGCTGGCGGACAGCCTGCGCCGCTTCATCGATACCGAATACACCTTCGCCAAGCGCCGCGCCAGCGCGCGCGACGGCGCCAGCCTCGACCGTGCCACCTGGGCCCAACTGGCCGAGATGGGCGTGCTCGGCCTGACCGTGCCAGCCGAGTACGGCGGCTTCGGCGAAAGCGCAGCCAGCCAGCTGGTGGTGCAGCGCGAACTCGGCCGCGGCCTGGTGCTCGAGCCGGTCACGCCCGCCGCGGTCATCTCCACCGCCGTGCTGGCAGCCTACGGCAGCGCGGCGCAGAAGGAAGAATGGCTACCCGCCATCGCCAGCGGCGAGCGCATCGTCACCCTCGCCTACCTGGAGCCCACCACCCGCTACCGCCCCGAAAGCGCGCGCGCGGCCGCCGAGCGCAAGGGCGACGGCTACCAGCTCAACGGCACCAAGACACTCGCCTGGCACGGCGAAGCCGCCGATGCCTTCCTGGTCAGCGCGCGCATCGCCGGCAGCAACGAACTGTCGCTCTTCCTGGTGCCGAAGGACGCGCCCGGCCTGACCGTGCGCGGCTACCCCACCATGGACGGCCTGCGCGCCGCCGACCTCACGCTGCAGAACGCCACGGTCGGCGCCGATGCGCTGGTAGGCAGCGAAGGCAACGGCCTGGCCGCGCTCACGCACGGCATCGACCACGGCATCGCCGCGCTATGCGCCGAAGCCGCCGGCGCGATGGAAAGGCTGATCGAGATCACCGGCGAATACCTGCGCACGCGCCAGCAGTTCGGCAAGCCGCTCGCCGCGTTCCAGGCCCTGCAGCACCGCATGGCCGACATGCTGGTGCAGAAGGAACTGGCGTTGTCGATGGCCTATGTCGCCGCGCAAGCGCTCGACGAAACCGATCCCGCGCAGCGCCGCCGCATGCTCAGCGGCGCCAAGGTGGTGGTCGCCAAGGCCGGCCGCTTCGTCGGCCAGCAGGCGGTGCAACTACATGGCGGGATGGGGATGACGGATGAACTTGAGGTTGGGGATTACTTCAAGCGGCTGACGATGATCGACCCGCTGCTGGGGGATAGCGATTTTCATGTGCAGCGGTATGGGGAGGTGATGGTGGGGTAGGTTGAGCAATCGGCGCTTGCGCCTGCGCTCGCTCGGCAATGCGTGTCTTTTTGCTCTGCCGGGCGGGCCGGTCTGCATGCGCCAGTTCAGTCCTCCGGCCAGTTGCTATCGCCTTCGGTCGGGGACTTCGGATACCGAATAAGATGGCTCTCCCGATCGCTCTCCCCAACGGTCATTCAGCCGCCAGAATCTGGATGATCCTCACTGGGAATAATCATTGAGGTTGCGAGCGATACAGCGTGGGCCACCATTCGCTCCATAGACCGTTGCATACCCCTTGCCCCCGGATCTCGGTCAGATGGAAGCGAGCGCCGTCGAAAATCCATCGGGTCAAGATGCCGCAGTCGCCCAGGCCCCGTACTCGAAACAAGCTCCATAGTTCGCTCCGCAAGGGAATGTAGTCGCTCTCAAGCAATTCGTTCGATCTGCCAGTGAACCCCTCTGGCCTGCTTATTGTGTCCAGCTCTCTACTGGCGGCGATCTTGCTGAAGTCCATACTCCGGCCGACATAAGGGGCTTTGCGCTCGACGCGGTACCAGAGCTGAGTATGGTTGTAAGCGCTGTCCACCTGGCAAGCCAGCGCCACCAGCGCTTCGTTTGCCGTGAGGGCCACGGCGCTATTCGCGCGCGCACGGGCAGCGCGGATGTCTTCGTCACCGTGGTTGTGTGCGCAAGCGCGGACGTCGTCCGCGAACCGGGAAGACGCGGCCCGGATCAACTTGCGTTGTTCTGCCTTGGACAGTGCCGGCACTGGTTTGGCAGGAGCGGGAATCCGCGGCAGCGATGGGGCATTGGGTACGGCGCCGGCCGGAGCGCCGCCCCTGCGCAGCAGCGCAGTAACAGTGCCCAGTCGACCTTGTGCATCGTCCATGGCCAACAAGGCCGCGCTCAAACCAGCAAGCGACACCTCCGGGACATAGTCATTGGCGGGTTCACCGAAACTCATCGTCTGCGCGTTGCGCGCGGCGCTCACCCAAGCCGCGATAGTTGCGCTATCACGTGTCCTCAAACGGTAGGAATAGTGCCCGTCGTCGTCGGATATCGCCGCCGACGACGTCCATGCGGTAGAAGTCGAGTTAAACGGGCGATCATCCAGGCGCAGTTCGTCGAAAGCGATAGGGGTTCGCGAGTCAATCTGCAAAGTGGTGCGGCCATCAGGACCGGCATCGCGCCACAGCCTGACGAGCAAGGTCGGTACAGTGGCGCCGTCCCCATAGTGGTCGGCGTAGCAGCGCTTACCGTTGTCGCAGGCCAGTGTCCAGTCTTTGTAGTCCTTGAAAAACGGCCGGTAGGCAGCAGGATCCGCAGCAGCCGCCAGAATGGCGTGTAAGGCCAGTGGGCCGACGAGCAGTAGGCGATGAGGTAGTTTCACAGTCACACACCATTAGAGGAACTTACATTTGCTATCTGAGATGACCTGGCGCAGAAAAAATCTATTTTCCGCCTCGTGTAATTCAGTTAGTCCGATTTATCAGTTCTCCGTACTGGATAAACGAACGTGACCGCATCTCCGTGGCGATCGACATAACTTATAATAAATTTATGGTTATCCAGTCTCACATCGATAATTGCGCCCGGAACATTAACCAATTCTCGCGGCAAGTTCAGTCGAATCGAACCGATTACTGAATTTTTTCTACCTGGATAGATTTGATATATTGGGAGCGGATTTTTCGATATTTCCAATGCCACTCCGAATTCCAAGCCATAGGCTTCCACGATGGGCACATCAGGCACTTACCAAATCACCTGCAGTCGATCAATTTCCCTCCGTTGTCCAACTCCTTGTTTATTTTATTTTCTGTATTAAGAGAGAATTTCACACGCCTTCCATTTTTGACTCCATCCCAGCCTACCTTATTCTCGCCAAGAAGCTCCCTTCGAACAAAAAAAGGGTCTCCCGCAATATTTTCACCATAACGATAAATAAATACCCTATACATATCCCCATTAAAAGATGAGGCACGAGAGTTAATATTCCACCTCACCAACACCACAATACATTTATCAGCTCTAATGAAAGATGATAGTATTTCCGGAGGCCCTCCCTCCTTTTCATAGGTGTCAATAATAACGGCTGTGCCGTCCTCACACGACCACCCGGCATCAATATTTCCTGAAACCGCTTCCGATACGGACTCAGACATAGAAGGTGCCGTTTCTTGAAATATCACAGAACACCCATTCTTTATGCTATTCGCATGGACGGCTTCGATTTTCTGAGAAGCAAAGCTGGTCTGTGAGAACGAAAAAGACGATATATAAAAAAATTTAATTATCACCAGTGATTTCGTCACCAACCGTGAGAAATATTTAGTTTTGCATTCCAGTTTTTGTTGCATGGTTCGACCCCCTGATTTATTTCCATAAAAGACCTACGAGCCGCGACTCGCCTTCGATCGATGTTAGTAACGAATAATTAAACGTACCGACAGGTACTTGTATTCCATAATCTACTTTCTGCTTGCAGCGTTACCTTGCTCTGGTGGCCAGTCTGGAGAGATAGTCTTCAGATACATTGCCCTAAGCTCAGATAGCCTCGCGAGGCAGTTATTACGCGTAGTCTCAAACGCCTCCGACTTATTCTCTATCTGCATAACTTCCATTTCGCAGTCCAAATATTTTATTTTTCTCCAAGTTTCTTGGGAGGCAATTACTTTATTCTTTGTTTCCCTGAAGAGATTGGGTTCTCTTTCATATTGCCTCCTCAATCTTTTAATAAGTGACTTATACGACGAATCGAGATTCAAGTTAGCTTTGGCGTAACTTATAGCTGAACACTTGTAAATATCGGCACTGTACCTCGGTGAAACGCAGTCGAGATCGCTAGCCTGCACGCCAGGAAAAAATACAGATACAATTAAATAAAAAATATATTTAATCTGATTTTCTAACGAAAAAATCATGGCATTACATTTGCGGTAGTGGAATGCACAAAGCCAACGAGCAGTAGACGATGTAATTTTCGCGGCGCCACATCGTCGCTGCCTGAGACGCCTGCGTGCGCAAACGTTCGCCCCACCTCATAGAATTAATCAGTGCTATTAGCTCGTGGCACCGGATAAGAGAGCGTGACAACAACTCCGTGACGATCGACATAGGTGATAATAAAACTGTGATTTTCAAGCCTTACATCCCTAATTGCGCCTGGAACGTCGGCCAGTTCTCGCGGCAGGTCCAGTCGAATGTATCTGATTACTGGATTCTTCCTACTGGGATAGATTTGATATATTGGAAGCGGGTTTACCGAAATACTCAGTGCCATGCCAAACTCCAAGTCATAGGCTTCCACCAGTGGAAAAGGCCCGGCCAACCCCTTGTCTTGACTATAGAAATAGGTGGCAGAACATTGCGTCCCACATGGAAACAATATTACAAACACTCCCTTTACGAGTGAAATCCCAGCCGGCGCCGCAGGATAATCAAATAGCTTTTTTTCCCCTCGCTTGCCAGTGCGGTATATGTCGCACCGGAGATATCCCTTGTTATTCGAACAAATGGTCTTTATCTGAGTGTCGCCGGGCTGAAGATTCGTTGTTTCTGTCAGTGACTGACCATCAGCCGGCATGGCAAAAATCAGGCAAGAAAAAAATGATAAAGCTTTACGGCCTATAGAACCGGTAATCTTCATCGCTGACTCCTGGCGGATTCGGAATCCTCTTTTCTTGTACTGCAAATGGAGGCACACTGGGGTATACGCTCGGCTTCACTTCGTGTAGAGCGGCCTGAGACCTAGGGCTATAATAATTGGTTGCTCCCGGGAAAATATTATCTGAATCGGGTGCGGTCATAACTTGCATCGCAGCTTTGCGACAATCCTTCCAAGCGTCCCCCGTTGGGCTATGTATTGCTTTGTAGTTATCAGGATCAATTTTCTCATTCCAGCATGTGAATTGGTATTCTGCAGTTACGACAGATTTATAGGTATCTCCCCACCGCCCAGCCTCCAATCTATTTCTAATAATCCAGGCAACGGCCACTTTGGATGTGTAGTTCTGCCCCCTTGCTTCACCATAGAGAGTCATCGCCAGATACAGAAATTCCTCATATTCCAGGACATTGAAATTTGCGGCCAGGGCCACCGGATGAACATGAAACACAAACGAATCAACAGGAAAACCCTCCACCTTCCCCGCCACAGCATCCCACCACACCAGTTTGGCAATCCGCGCCTTCTCGCTTTGCCAGGCGGCCCGGGCCGTGGGCGGCACGTTCTTGTCCCAGGCATCCCAGCTCGCCGGGTCGGCCTTCCATTCGCTTGGATAGCGAATGATCAATCGCGACAGTTCGCCGAGCTTGCCGCGGCTGCGCTGGGCAGCCCGCAGTTCCCCCAGGGTCAGTCGGTGATCGGGGATGGTATCGAGGCTGGCGAAGACCTCGCGCATGGGGCCGTCGAGTTGCGCATCGGTGAGCGCCAGCTCGCCGCCCTGGAACGCAGCCATTTGGGCCGCGGTGGTGAAGATGTTGCCGTAGCCTTCGCCCGTTGGCTTGGATTCGACGAGCTTGAAGTCCACCCACTCATGCGGTGAATGCAGGGTGATGCCGGTATGGCCCACTTCCCCAGCCCAGCCGATAGCGGTGGTGGTGTCGTCGCTGATCTGCACCCGCCACCAGCGCTTGCCGGTTTCGTCCAGTGCGAAGGCGGTGGGTAGCTTAGTGGGATCCGGCGCGGCTGGCCTGGACTGCGTCAGTGTTGCAATGTCGAAGCGCTGGGGATACGGGCCGTTGATGGGACCGTTGGCGACAAACGTCAGGGGAAAAACCGGCCAGCCCAGTTCCAGATCGGCCACCAGTAGCTTGCCTCGATCGCCTTTGCCCAAGGTCGGCATTGCGTCATAGGCCGCTCTGGTGATCCACACGGGGGCACCGGCAGCCGCAGCCACCAGGATGCCCCGATAGAGCGTGGCGCCCGGCTTTCCAACGGTGCCCTGTTTGGGCGGTCGGACAATATCCCTCGCCGCATACGGCACGCCGTTGC
>NZ_JBFRFX010000044.1:0-56564 GCF_052115045.1 Cupriavidus sp. 2TAF22 | reverse complement strand
GGCGGGCGAAGGCCTCTACGTCGGCGCGCAGGATGCGGCCGTGCTCGCCGCTGCCGCGCACCTTGCCCAGGTCCACGCCGGTCTCGCGGGCGAGCTTGCGCACCGCCGGGCTGGCGTAGGCAAGGGCAAAAGCGGCTTCGTCGACGCCACCGGATGCGGCAGCGGCGGTGGTAGTGGCAGCGGTAGCGGCGCCAGCGGGCGCGGCAGTAGCTGCAAGCGCGGCTGCCACGGCGGGGGCTGCGCCCGTCGCCGCCGGCGCATCGCCGGTGGCCAGCGCCATGATGATGCTGCCTTCGCTGACGGTATCGCCCACCTCCACGCGGATCTCCCGCACCACGCCGCCCAGCGGGGCCGGCACGTCCATGGTGGCCTTGTCGGACTCCAGCGACAGCAGCGCATCCTCGGCCTTCACGGTATCGCCGACCTTGACGAAGATCTCGATCACCGGGATGTCCTTGAAGTCGCCGATGTCGGGAATGCGCACTTCGGCCAGCCCGGCCGGCGCGCTGACCGGGGCGGGCGGCGCGCTCACGCTGGGCTTGGCCGCTTCCGCCGGCGCGGCGGCGGCAGTGCCGGCCCCGGCGCCTTCGAATTGCATCAGCACGCTGCCTTCGCTGACGGCATCGCCCAGCTTGACGTGGATCTGCTTGACCACGCCGCCGTGCGGCGCGGGCACTTCCATGGTGGCCTTGTCCGACTCCAGCGAGACGAGCGGGTCCTCGGCCTTGACCAGGTCTCCCACCTTGACGAACAGCTCGATCACCGGCACGTCCTTGAAGTCGCCGATGTCGGGCACCTTGATTTCAATGGCTTGGTTCATTGTCTTTATTCCTTCGCCTCTCAGACCGTCCACGGCGCTGCGCGCTCGCTATCCACCCCGTATCTGGCAATGGCCTCGGCCACCACCGCGGGCTTGATCGCGCCGTCATCGCTCAGCGCCTTGAGCGCGGCCACGGCCACGTGGTAGCGGTCCACCTCGAAGAAGCTGCGCAGCTTGGCGCGGTAGTCGCTGCGGCCAAAGCCATCGGTGCCGAGCACCACGTAGCGGCGCCCGGCGGCGTGCACGTATTCGCGCACCTGGTCGGCGTAGTTGCGCATGTAGTCGGTGGAGGCGATCACCGGGCCGTCATGGCCCGCCAGGCTCGCCTCGACCCAGCTCTTGCGGCGCGGCTCGGTGGGGTGCAGCAGGTTCCAGCGTTCCGTGGCCATGCCGTCGCGGCGCAGCTCGTTGTAGCTGGGGGCGCTCCAGATGTCGGCGGTGACGTTGAAGTCCGCCTTCAGCAGTTCGGCCGCCGCGATCACCTCGCGCAGGATGGTGCCGCTGCCCATCAGTTGCACGCGCAGCCCGCCCTTGCCGGCCTTGCCGCCGTCCTTGAGCAGGTACAGGCCCTTGAGGATGCCTTCCTCGGTGCCGGCGCCGGCGCCCGCTTCGGCCAGCCCCGGGTGCGTGTAGTTCTCGTTCATCAGGGTGATGTAGTAGTACACATCCTCCTGCTGCTCGTACATGCGGCGCATGCCCTCGCGCACGATGGTCACCACTTCATAGGCGAAGGTAGGGTCGTAGGAGACACAGTTCGGGATGGTGCCGGCGATGATGTGGCTATGGCCGTCCTCGTGCTGCAAGCCTTCGCCGTTGAGCGTGGTGCGCCCGGCGGTGCCGCCCAGCAGGAAGCCGCGCGCGCGGATATCGCCCGCCAGCCACGCCAGGTCGCCCACCCGCTGCAGCCCGAACATCGAGTAGTAGATGTAGAACGGGATCATCGGCACGTTGCTCGTGCTGTACGAGGTCGCGGCCACAATCCAGCTGGACATCGCGCCGCCTTCGTTGATCCCTTCCTGCAACACCTGGCCGTCCTTGGACTCGCGGTAGTACATCAGCTGGTCGGCATCCTGCGGCTTGTAGAGCTGGCCGACCGACGAATAGATGCCGAGCTGGCGGAACATGCCTTCCATGCCGAAGGTGCGCGATTCATCGGGCACGATGGGCACCACATGCTTGCCAATGGCCTTGTCCCTGACCAGCGTGCCCAGCATCTGCACGAAGGCCATGGTGGTGGAGATCTCGCGCTCGCCGGTGCTGTCCAGCAGGCGCTGGAAATTGGACAGCGGCGGGATCTCCAGCGAGGCGGACTTGCTGCGGCGTGCCGGCAGGTAGCCGCCCAGCGCCGCGCGCCGGGCGCGCAGGTACTGCATCTCCGGGCTGTCCTCGGCCGGCTTGATAAAGGGCACGTCGGCCAGCTGGTCGTCGCTGACCGGAATCTGGAAGCGGTCGCGGAAGCCGCGCAGGGCGTCCTGCGTCATCTTCTTGGCCTGGTGGGCAATCATCTGGCCTTCGCCGGATTCGCCCATGCCATAGCCCTTGACCGTCTTGGCCAGGATCAGCGTCGGCTCGCCGGTGTGCTTCACGGCCGCCGCGTAGGCGGCAAACACCTTCTCGGGATCGTGGCCGCCGCGCGTGAGGCCCCAGATTTCCTCGTCGCTCATGTCGGCGACCAGCGCCTTGAGCTCCTCGTACTTGCCAAAGAAGTGCTCGCGCACATAGGCGCCGCTCTTGCTCTTGAAATCCTGGTACTCGCCGTCGACGCATTCTTCCATGCGCTTTAGCAGCAGGCCGCTCTTGTCCCTGGCCAGCAGCTTGTCCCAGCCTCCACCCCAGACCACCTTGATCACGTTCCAGCCGGCGCCGCGGAAGACCGATTCCAGCTCCTGGATGATCTTGCCGTTGCCGCGCACCGGGCCGTCCAGCCGTTGCAGGTTGCAGTTGATGACAAAGATCAGGTTGTCCAGCCGCTCGCGGCCGGCCAGCGAGATCGCGCCCAGCGATTCGGGTTCGTCCATCTCGCCGTCGCCCATGAAGGCCCAGACCTTGCGCGCCGCCGTGTCCGCCAGGCCGCGGCCTTGCAGGTACTTGAGGAAGCGCGCCTGGTAGATCGACATCAGCGGCCCCAGGCCCATCGACACGGTGGGGAACTGCCAGAAGTCCGGCATCAGCCAGGGGTGCGGGTAGGAGGACAGCCCGGTGCCGCCGGTCTCCTGGCGGTAGCCCAGCAACTGCTGCTCGGTGAGCCGCCCTTCGACAAAGGCGCGGGCATAGATGCCCGGCGCGCTGTGGCCCTGGATGTAGAGCAGGTCGCCGCCATGGGTGTCGGTGGGCGCGTGCCAGAAGTGGCCAAAGCCAATGTCGTAGAGCGTGGCCGCCGACTGGAAGCTGGCGATGTGGCCACCCAGCTCCGACGATTCCTTGTTGGCGCGCAGGATGATCGCCATGGCGTTCCAGCGGATGATCGAGCGCAGGCGATGCTCGATGGCGCGGTCGCCGGTCGATTGCGCTTCGTCCTTGGGGGCGATGGTGTTGCGGTAGCCCGTGGTCAGGGAGCGCGGCACATAGAGGCCATCGCGTCGCGCCTCGTCCACCAGCGTATTGACCAGCTGGTTGGCGCGCTCGGCTCCGCGGTGCTGGGTCACCGCTTGCAAGGACTCAAGCCATTCCGCGGTCTCGATAGGATCGAGATCGCCCGCTTCTCGTGCGCTCATAGTGTCTCCACGTGTTCTGTTTTGGTTGTGTCAGGTGCTGCAGTGGCAGAGCTATTCAGCAAGAGATGTGCCACGGCAAGCGCGGGGATGCGGGTTACGCAAGTGATTGATTGGAAAGGAATCCCGCCGTGGCAGTCCGGCTGCCCGGTCGGGAATCCATATTCAGGCGGGGTGATCGTTATGAGATTTCATGCGGGGGTGTCAGGGAATACCCGCGCCTGGACGGCCCGGGGTTGTAGCGACGGCGCCTCGGTAATGTCCTCGGCCTCCAGGGCCCCCGCGGCATCGGGGTCCTGCGCGGCGCCAAGCTCACCTTCCCATTTGGCAACGACGGCCGTGGCGATGCTGTTGCCGATGACGTTGGTGGCGGTGCGGCCCATGTCGAGGAACTGGTCGATGCCCAGGATCAGCAGCAGGCCGGCTTCCGGCAGGTTGAACATCGGCAGGGTCGCCGCCACCACCACGATGGAGGCACGGGGCACGCCGGCAATGCCTTTGCTGGTGACCATGAGCACCAGCAGCATGGTGATCTGCTGGGTCAGGCTCATCTGGATGTTGTAGGCCTGGGCGATGAACAGCGCGGCGAATGCCTGGTACATCATCGAGCCGTCGAGGTTGAACGAGTAGCCCAGCGGCAGCACGAAGCCGGTCACCTTGTTGGGCACCCCGAACTTCTCCATCTGCTCCATGGTCTTGGGGTAGGCCGCCTCGCTGCTGGCGGTGGAGAACGCCAGGATCGTCGGCTCGCGGATCAGCTTGAGCAGCGTGAACACCCGGGTGCCCAGGAACAGGTAGCCCGCCGCGGTCAGCACCAGCCACAGCACCAGCAAGCCCAGGTAGAAGCCGCCGATGAACTTGCCGTAGGTAAACAGCACGCCAATGCCCTGCACCGTGATGGCGGCGGCGACGGCGGCAAACACGCCGAGCGGCGCGAAGCGCATCACGAAGTCGGTGACGCGCAGCATGATCGCCACCAGTTCCTCGATCGACGCCACCAGGTGATGGCCCACCTTGCCCTTGAACGACGCAATGGCAAAGCCGAAGAACAGCGAGAACACCAGGATCTGCAGGATCTCGTTCTGCGCCATCGCCTCGAACACGCTCTTGGGGAAGACGTGCGTGATGAAGTCCTTCAGGTTCAGCGTGGAGGTCTTGAGGTTGGTGGCCGCGCCGATTTCGGGCAGTGGCAGGTTCAGTGCATGCCCGGGCTGCAGCAGGTCCACGAAGAACATGCCGAGCAGCAGCGATATCAGCGACGCGGTGATGAACCAGCCGAGCGCCTTGATGCCGATGCGGCCCACGGCGCTGGCGTCTTTCATGCCGGCGATGCCCGCCACCAGCGTGCCAAACACCAGCGGCGCGATGATCATCTTGATCAGCCGCAGGAAGACGTCGGTGACGATGGAGAAGTAGCTGGCAATCTCCTTGGCCATGGCCGCATCGGGCACGAGGCGGTTGCAGAGATAGCCGGTGACGATGCCCAGGACCATGGCGATCATGATCCGGGTTGTGAGCTTGTTTGCCTTCATTGTGCGTTGTCTCCAGCAGTTGCGGCCAGATCCTGGTCTGACCGTCGGAATCGGGGCAGGGCGGGGGCGGTGGGGCCGGTGGGGCCTTGCCTGGCGCCGGACACGCCTTGCCCCCCGGATCAGCGCGCGCGGGGCGCCAGGCTCAGCTGGGTCGGCTGCGTCAGCACTTCCGGGCGCAGGATCTGGTCCAGTTCCTCCCGGGTCAGCAAGCCCTTTTGCAGCACGATCTCGTACACGCTGCCGCCGGTGGCATGGGCCTCCTGCGCCACGGCGGTGGCGTTGGCATAGCCGATGTACGGGTTCAGGGCGGTCACGATGCCGATGGAGTTCTCGACCGTGGCCCGCAGGCGCTCTTCGTTGGCGGTGATGCCGTTGACGCAGCGTTCGGCCAGCGTCAGGCAGCCGTTGCGCAGATGGCTCACGCTCTTGAACAGGCTGTGCGCGATGATCGGCTCGAAGGCGTTGAGTTGCAGCTGGCCGGCTTCGGCCGCGAAGCTGACCGTGATGTCGTTGCCGATGACCTCGAACGCGATCTGGTTGACCACCTCCGGGATGACGGGGTTCACCTTGCCGGGCATGATGCTGGAGCCTGCCTGCATGGCCGGCAGGTTGATCTCGCCCAGCCCGGCGCGCGGGCCGCTGGACAGCAGCCGCAGGTCGTTGCAGGTCTTGGAGAGCTTGACCGCCACGCGCTTGAGCACGCCGGAGAGCTGCACAAAGGCGCCGCAATCCTGCGTGGCCTCGATCAGGTTCGGCGCGGTCATCAGCGGAATGCCGGTGATCTCCTTGAGCCGCTTGAGGATCAGCGGCGCGTAGTCCGGGTGCGCGGTGATGCCCGTGCCGATGGCGGTGGCGCCCATGTTGATCTCGCAGATCAGCAGGGCCGCTTCGCGCAGCCGCTCCTCGTCCTCGCCGAGCATCACGGCGTAGGTGCTGAACTCCTGGCCCAGCGTCATCGGCACGGCGTCCTGCAACTGGGTGCGGCCCATCTTCAGGACATGCCTGAACTCTTCGGCCTTGCGCTCGAAGGCGCGCCGCAGCACACCCATGGCATCCACCAGGCCCAGGATGCCGAACCAGGTGGCGACCTTGAGCGCCGACGGGTAGACGTCGTTGGTGCTCTGGCCGATGTTGACCTGCTCGTTCGGGTGCAGGTACTGGTACTCGCCCTTGTTGTGTCCCAGCAGTTCGAGCGCGCGGTTGGCGATGACCTCGTTCGCGTTCATGTTGGTCGAGGTGCCCGCGCCGCCCTGGATCACGTCGACGACGAACTGGTCGTGCAGCTTGCCCCCGAGCAGTTCCGCGCAGGCCGCCACGATGGCGTCGCAGCGGGGCTCGTCGAGCAGGCCCAGTTCATGGTTGGCCAGCGCGGCCGCCTGCTTGATGTAGGCCAGGGCCTTGATGAGCTCGGGGTAGATGGAGATGGGGGTGCCGGTGATCGGAAAGTTCTCTACCGCGCGCAGGGTGTGCACACCGTAGTAGACGTCCGCCGGGACCTCGCGATCGCCCAGCAGGTCATGTTCGGTTCTAAAGGTTCGAGCGGTCATTGCATTGCGCCTCGCAAATTTGCATCAGGGAGGACCCGACTCTAGATAAACCGCCGACAGGTGGCGACTATGATGCGAATTTGTCATGGCATGGCGCGAAATACTCATGCGGCACGCTATCGGCAAGGCGCCACGAGGGGCTGGAGAGCGGCAGGCGGGCCGGGATCGCCGGACGATGATTTTTCCGCATATTTCGCTGCGAATTTTGCATCGACGTATCAGGGCTTATACGGATCCGGGCGCTTTTTGGTTGCCGTATCATCGCCCGCTCATCACCTGTCGTCACCATTTGGCGGGCACTCGCCGAGCGCCTGATATCCACCGCATGGAGAAAACCATGAAGCGTTTTGCACGTCTTAATACTCTCAGCGCCTTGCTGCTTGCCGCCAGCCTGACCACCGGCGTTGCCCATGCCCAGCTTGCTCCCTCCGCCCCTGCCGCCGGCGCGCCGGCACAGGCCAGCGAAGCCCGCAAGGCCAATATCGTGATCATCGGCACCGGCGGCACCATCGCTGGCGCCGGTGCCGCCGCCACCAATACCGCCGCCTACCAGTCGGCGGTGGTGCCGGTGGACAAGATCATCGCCTCGGTGCCCGAGATCTCGAAGATCGCCAACGTCAAGGGCGAGCAGGTCTTCCAGATCGGCTCGGAGAGCTTCAACAACGAGCGCCTGCTCAAGCTTGGCAAGCGCGTCTCGGAGCTGCTCAAGCAGCCGGACGTGGATGGCATCGTGATCACCCACGGCACCGACACCATCGAGGAAACCGCTTACTTCCTCAACCTCACGCTCAAGAGCGACAAGCCGGTGGTGGTGGTGGGATCGATGCGTCCGGGCACGGCGCTGGGCGCGGACGGCGCGCTTAACCTGTACGACGCGGTGCTGGTGGCGTCCAGCCCGGAATCGCGTGGCAAGGGCACGCTGGCCGTGCTGAACGACGAGATCCACACCGGGCGCGACGTCACCAAGACCAATACCTTCAAGATCGAGACCTTCCGCTCGCCGTTCGGCCCGCTGGGCTACGTGGTGGAAGGCCGCACGCTGTACTACCGCCTGGCGGCGCGCCCGCACACCATGCAGACCGAATGGGACATCGACAAGATCGACAAGCTGCCTGAAGTTGCCGTGGTGTACGCCTACGGCAACGTCAATCCGGCCAGCATCGATGCGGCGGTGAAGAACGGCGCCAAGGCCATCGTCTATGCGGCCACCGGCAATGGCAGCGTGGGCGACTACATGGTCGAGCCGCTCAAGGCCGCGCGCGCCAAGGGCGTGCAGATCGTGCGTGCCTCGCGCACCGGCAGCGGCGTGGTGGTCCGCAACGCCGAGCAGCCGGACGATAAGTACGACTGGCTGGTGACGGACGACCAGCTGCCGCAGAAGGCCCGCATCCTGATGGCGCTGGCACTGACCAAGACCAACGACACCAAGGAACTGCAGAAGATCTTCTGGAAGTACTAAGCGGGTAGAAGGCGTGCACCAGTCGAGTACCCGGTACCTTGCGCTTGTCCGCGCGAGGCCGGGGAGGGATGTTGCAATTTCAGCATAATGCCGCGCAAAATTTGCATCGTGCTACCGGGCTTCCACCGATTTGTGCAGTGCCGCGTTGCCGTATGATGTGCCATAGACAGCGCGTCCCCCCTGATGTTGAGTACATTCCATTATGGAAACCAAGTGGCTTGAAGACTTCCTGTGCTTGGCTGAAACGCGCAGTTTTTCGCGCGCGGCAAGCGACCGGCATATCACCCAGTCGGCGTTCAGCCGACGCATCATGGCCCTTGAGGAGTGGCTTGGCGTCAGCCTGGTTGACCGCAGCGTGCATCCGGCAACGCTGACCACGGCAGGCTGGCTGTTCCGCCGGCTGGCCGCCGACCTGTTGCGTGACGCTTATGCCGCACGCGCGCTGCTGAGCAGCCGTCAGCCGCTTGCCGAGAGTGGCCAGGTTATCCGCTTCGCGGTGGCGCACACCCTGGTCTTTACCTTCTTCCCAAACTGGCTCAAGTGCCTGCACGAGCGTTTCGGCTCGTTGAGTGCCTGCGTGCATGCGGTGAACGTGCCGGAGGGCGTGCAGCAACTGGTGGATGACGATTGCGACATCCTGCTGGGCTACCACCATCAGCAACTGCCGATCCTGCTTGACCCGAACGGCTTCCCGTTCCTGATGCTGGGCGTCGAGCGGATCCTGCCGTTCTCGGCACCGGACAAGCAAGGGCAGCCGATCTTCCGGCTGCCCGGCACGAGCGCCAATCGCTTGCCTTTCATGGCCTATTCATCCGGCGCGTTCCTTGGCAACGTGGTCGAGATGATCCTGCTCAATGCGCCGGAGCCCTACGGGCTGCAGCGCTGCTTCGAGACCCATATGTCGGAGGCCCTGAAGGCCATGGTCGTGGCCGGGCACGGGGTGGGCTGGTTGCCGRAGAGCTGCGTCAGCGACGAGCTGAAAGAGGGCAAGCTGGTGGTGGCAGGGCCTGCCGCGTGGGCGACCAGCCTCGACATCCGCCTGTACCGTTCGGTGGCCAGTCCGAAGCCGCTGGTCGAAGAGTTGTGGTCCGCTATCAGCCAGGTGCCGGACCCGCAATTGATGATGCAAAAAACCGCGGAATCGAGCGACTGCGGAATGCTGTAAGGCCGGGTCCCGGGCCGCGGTGGTTGGCGACCCGGGCGGCTACCTTGGCGATTGGCCTCGGGGATCTATCGTCGGTCGATCAGCCAGCCGATCAGCACGCCGACAGCGGCCGCCACGCCGATGGCCGTCCACGGGCTTTCATGCACATAGTCGTCCGCGACGCGCGCCGTGTGGCGGCTCTTTTCCACGACGACGTATTGCACATCGGCGATTTTCTTCTTTGCCTTCTTCAGGCGTTCCTGCACCTTGCCCGGCTCGTCCGCGGCCGGCTTGCCGGGGGCATTGGTGGCATTGGTGGCAGGCACCAACAGGCTATCGACTTCACGCAGCGCGCTACCGGTATTCGACATTTCTTTCTCCTCGTTGAATGGCTACCGCAATGAAAGACCTTATCGCGTTAAAAGGTCCGGCTCATTGGGTCTGGCTAGCATAAGGAACATCCGGCGCGTAAATAAGAGCCAATCGGGATTTGTTGATGGAACCGCCTCCCGGCGGTCCACGCAGGCCTGTGCGTTGCTCGCGCCGGTAGATCAGCCGAGTTCCATGCAGAGGTATTTCATCTCCAGGTACTCGTCGATGCCGTAGCTGGAGCCTTCGCGGCCGAGGCCGGATTGCTTGACGCCACCGAACGGTGCCACCTCATTGGAGATCAGCCCCGTATTGATGCCGACCATGCCGTACTCCAGCGCCTCGGCCACGCGCCACACGCGGGCCATGTCCTTGGAGAAGAAGTAAGCGGCAAGACCGGACTCGGTGTCGTTGGCCATGGCGATGACTTCCTGGTCGTCCTTGAAGCGGAACAAGGGCGCCAACGGGCCAAACGTTTCCTCGCGCGCGACGCGCATGGCAGCGGTGGCATCAGCCACCACCGTGGGCTCGAAGAAGGTGCCACCAAGCGCATGGCGCTTGCCGCCCGTCAGCACCCGTGCGCCATGGACGAGCGCATCGGCGATATGGCTTTCCACCTTGGCGACGGCGTTGGCATCGATCAGCGGCCCTTGCGTGACGCCGCTGTCGATGCCGTGCCCGGGACGCAGGGCGCTCACCGCGCGCACCAGCCGGCTGGCCACCTCCTCGTACACGTTGTCGTGCACATAGATGCGGTTGGCGCAGACGCAGGTCTGGCCGCTGTTGCGGAATTTCGAAGCCAGGATGCCGTCCACCGCGCGGTCGAGATCGGCGTCCTCGAACACGATCAGCGGCGCATTGCCGCCGAGTTCGAGCGAGAGTTTCTTGACCGTGCCGGCGCATTGCGCCATCAGCAGTTTGCCGATGGCGGTGGAGCCGGTGAAACTCAGCTTGCGCACGGCCGGGCTCTCGCACAAGACGCCGCCGATCTGGACCGGGTCGCCGGTGACGACCTGCAGCACGCCGCGGGGCACGCCGGCTTCTTCGGCCAGCGCGGCCAGCGCCAGCGCCGTCAGCGGGGTCTGTTCGGCGGGCTTCACGATCATGGTGCAGCCCGCGGCCAGCGCCGGGCCGGCCTTGCGCGTGATCATGGCGGCGGGGAAGTTCCAGGGCGTGATCGCCGCGCACACACCTATCGGCTGGCGCAGCACCAGCAGCTTCTGGCCGGCGCGCGGGCTGGACAGTACGTCACCGTCCACCCGCTTGGCTTCTTCGCCGAACCATTCGAGGAAGGAGGCCGCGTAGGCGACTTCGCCACGCGCTTCGGCCAGCGGCTTGCCCTGCTCGGCGGTCATCAGTTGCGCCAGGTCTTCCTGGTGCGCCAGCATCAGGTCGGCCCAGCGGCGCAGCACCGCGGCGCGGGCCTTGCCGGTCAGCTCGCGCCACGCCGGCAGCGCGCGCGCGGCGGCCTCCACGGCTTGCCGGGTTTCGGCGGCGCCGCAGCCCGGGACGGTGCCGACCACATCGTGGGTGGCCGGGTTGCGCACCACCAATACGGCGGCGCCGGCGGCGCCGGTCCATTCGCCATCGATCAGGCAGGCGCTGCGCAGCAGCTCGGGTCGTTGCAATTTCAAGGTGTCTCCCACGGTGTCTCCCTTTATGCGGTGATGCCGGCCAGCACCTTCGTCAGCACCACCAGTGCGGCGTCGAACTGGGCTTGCGGGATGGTGAGGGGGTAGAGGAAGCGGATGGTGTTGCCGTACGTGCCGCAGGTCAGCAGGATCAGCCCTGCCTCCATGGCGCGCTGCTGCACCCGCTTGGCCAGCTCAGCGCTGGGCTGCCCGGTGGCCGGATCGTAGAACTCCACCGCGATCATGGAGCCAAGCCCGCGGACGTCGGCAATCACCGGGCAGGTGTGGCTCGCGTACTGCAGCACGGCCTTCAGTTGCTCACCGAGCGCGGTGGCGCGGTCGCATAGATGCTCTTCTTCAATGGCGTCGATCACCGCGTGGGCGGCGGCCACCGCCAGCGGGTTGCCGGCGTAGGTGCCACCCAGGCCGCCGGGCAGCGGCGCATCCATGATGGCGGCGCGGCCGCACACGGCCGACAGCGGCATGCCGCCCGCCAGGCTCTTGGCCATGGTGATGAGGTCGGGCGCCACCGGGTAGTGCGACATGGCAAAGAGCTTGCCGGTGCGGCCGAAACCGGTCTGCACCTCATCGGCGATCAGCAGGATGCCGTGCTTGTCGCACAGCGCGCGCAGCTTCTGCATGAAGTCCACCGGCGCCGGGTGGAAGCCGCCTTCGCCCTGGACCGGCTCGATGATGATGGCCGCCACGCGCTGCGGGTCGATATCCGTCTTGAACAGCGACTCCAGCGCCTGGATGGATTGCTCGGTGCTCACGCCATGCAGGTCGCACGGGAACGGCGCGTGATAGATGTCGGACGGGAACGGCCCGAACCCGACCTTGTACGGCGCCACCTTGCCGGTCAGTGCCATGCCAAGCAGGGTGCGGCCATGGAAGCCGCCCGAGAACGCGATGACGCCAGGGCGCCCGGTATGCGCGCGGGCGATCTTGACCGCGTTTTCCACGGCCTCCGCGCCGGTGGTGAAGAGGGCGGTCTTCTTCAGGCCATCGATCGGCACCAGGGCGTTGATGCGCTCGGCCAGCGCCACGTAGCTCTCGTAGGGCACGATCTGGTACGCGGTATGCGTGAAGCGCTCGAGCTGCGCGATCACCGCCTGCATCACGCGCGGATGGCGGTGGCCGGTATTGAGCACGGCAATGCCACAGGCAAAGTCGGTGTACTGGCGGCCTTCCACATCCCAGAGCGTGGCGTTTTCCGCCCGGTCTGCATAGAAGTCGCACATCACGCCGACGCCGCGGGGGGTGGCAAGGGCGCGGCGCTGATTCAGTTCGAGGTTCTTCATGGGCTCTCCGTGTTGCTTGGTATGGCCCGGGCGGCGCTTGCCGGCCGGGCGCGGTTCTCGCGGGTTTTCGCTGGCTGTCGATCGATCGCGATCGCAACGATGCAGTGCATTTCAACTTCCTTTGGCACTACAATCCAGTACCGCATTCCCATATCTGATGGTGCCAATTGAGATCGATCTGTGGCGACTTGCTGCTTCAGCGCCTGGGTCCGGACGGTCCCGCAGCCCTTGCGAAACCGCTGAATCGCAGTCTTTACGAGTGCATCCGCGGCGCCATCCTCGATGGCAGCCTGGGGCCCGAGACCCGTCTGCCGCCATCGCGTGACCTTGCCTCCGAGCTCGGCATGTCGAGAAATACCGTGATGTTTGCGTACGAGCAGTTGCTGGCCGAGGGCTATGTGCATGCCCGTACCGGCAGCGGCACCTTCGTGGCGGCCACCGCGCCGGAGGCCTATCTCAATGCCAAGGCCAGCCAGGCCAGCAGCGCGCAGGCCCGGGCCATGCCGGGCCTGTCGCCGCGCGGCGTGGAATTGCTGGCCAATGCCTCGGCGTCGCCATCGCAGTGGGGCGCCTTCATGCCGGGCGTGCCGGATGTGACGCGTTTCCCGCACCAGCGCTATGCGCAGATCGCCGCCCGCCTGTGGCGCAATCCGCCGCCCGAGCGGCTCAGCTATTGCCATGGCGGTGGCTTGCCCGCCTTGCGCGAAGCCGTGGCGGCCCATCTGCGGGTGGCGCGATCGGTGCAATGCGACGCCGCCCAGGTGCTGATTACCGAAGGCATTCACCAGGGCATCGACCTGCTGGTCCGCATGCTCGGCATGTCTGGCGAGCACGCCTGGGTGGAGGAGCCCAGCTACTGGGGGATTCGCGGCTTGCTGCAGATGAACGGCATCCACATGATGCCGATCCCGGTCGATGAGGAAGGGCTGACGATTCCGGCGGGGAAGGACGCAGGCCAGCCGCCGCGCTTTATCTTTGTCACGCCATCGCACCAGTATCCGCTCGGCGCCGTCATGAGCCTGACGCGGCGGCGCGCGCTGCTCGAATACGCCCGGCGCCAGGGCAGCTGGATCGTCGAGGACGACTATGACAGCGAGTTCCGTTTCTCCGGCCAGCCAATCCCGTCGCTGCAAGGCATGGAGCCGGATGCGCCGGTGATCTATATCGGCACGTTCAGCAAGACGCTGTTCCCCGGGCTGCGCATGGGCTACATGGTATTGCCGCGCGCGCTGGCCGGCGCCTTCCAGACCGCGCATTCCGAGCTGTACCGCGCCGGCCACCTGATGACGCAAGCCACCGTGGCCGAGTTCATGCAGGCGGGCGACTATGCCGCGCATATCCGCCGCATGCGGCTGCTCTACGGCCGCCGCCGCGCCATCCTGGCCGGGTTGATCGAGCGCTATCTGGGACCCGAAGCGCTGCACCGCTACGGCAGCAATGCCGGCTTGCACCTGGTTCTCTGCCTGCCGGACAGCGCGGACGATGTGGCCATTGCGGAGCAGGCCGGGCGCCGGGGCATCCTGGTGCGGCCGCTGTCTCGGTATTTCCTGGGCAGTGCGGTGCAGCGGGGGTTGTTGCTCGGGTATGCGTGCGTGCCGGAGGAGCAGATAGGGCCGGCGTTCGAGGTATTGCTGGGTTGCTTGCGGGACGTCCGGCTGCTGTCGCACTGAGCAAGACGAGGAGGGCGGCCCCCGGTCCGGTCCCTGGCGTCACGGCTTGCGGACGCCGTTTTTAAGCAGGAAGACTTTGCCGCAAGGTATCATTCGTTCCCGGTTAGCATCCGGTGGGCATCTGGTTTGCGCCCGGCTCACGCGCTAGCGTGGCGCAAGTACGGCACGCGCCACTCCCCGAGCCAGGGATGTTCCGCTTGCGTCTCGCCAGGATTTTTTTGTGATCCGGGCGCGGTTTCAACGATGTAGCCTGTCCGGCGGTTGCCTGGTGGCCGGTTTCGCCACCAAGCCGCACGGATGTGGCCACCACCGGGTTTTGCCGCCCATATAAAAGTGACGGAGCGCCGGCCACCGCCGAAGGCCGCTCCGCGCGACGCGCGACGCATGAAGGCTTCCTGCATGCGTCGCTATCCATAGCCTGCTTGTCGCCAGAACTGGCGCCCGCCGGTTCGCATGCTTGCGAACCACCAGATAAAAGTTCCCTGATGTTTGGATTCCTCCGTAGCTACTTCTCCAGCGATCTCGCGATCGACCTTGGCACCGCCAACACCCTGATCTACATGCGCGACAAGGGCATCGTCCTCGATGAGCCCTCGGTGGTCGCGATTCGCCAGCAGGGTGGCCCCAATCCCCGCAAGACCATCGAGGCGGTGGGCAAGGAAGCCAAGCAGATGCTGGGCAAGGTACCTGGAAATATCGAGGCCATCCGCCCGATGAAAGATGGCGTGATCGCCGACTTCCGGGTCACCGAGCAGATGCTCAAGCAGTTCATCAAGATGGTGCACGACACCAAGCTGCTGCGGCCTTCGCCCCGCATGATCATCTGCGTGCCGTGCGGCTCGACCCAGGTCGAGCGCCGCGCCATCCGCGAATCCGCGCTGGCCGCCGGCGCCAGCCAGGTCTACCTGATCGAGGAACCCATGGCGGCCGCGCTCGGCGCGGGGCTGCCCGTGTCGGAGCCGTCCGGCTCGATGGTGGTGGATGTCGGCGGCGGCACCACCGAGGTCGGCGTGATCTCGCTGGGCGGCATGGTCTACAAGGGTTCCATTCGCGTGGGCGGCGACAGGTTCGACGAGGCCATCGTCAACTACATCCGGCGCAACTACGGCATGTTGATCGGCGAGCAGACCGCCGAGGCCATCAAGAAGACAATCGGCTCGGCTTTCCCGGGTGCCGAAATCCGCGAAATGGAAGTCAAGGGCCGCAACCTGTCCGAAGGCATCCCGCGCGCGTTCACGGTGTCGTCCAACGAAATCCTGGAAGCGCTGACCGAACCACTCAATCAGATCGTGTCGGCGGTCAAGATCGCGCTGGAGCAGACCCCGCCGGAACTCGGCGCCGATATTGCCGAGCGCGGCATGATGCTCACCGGTGGCGGCGCGCTGCTGAGCGACCTGGATCGCCTGCTGGCCGAGGAAACCGGCCTGCCGGTCGTGGTGGCCGATGACCCGCTGACCTGCGTGGTGCGGGGCGCGGGCATGGCGCTCGAACGCATGGACAAGCTCGGCAGCTTCTTCTCCTACGAGTAAGGGCTGGCCGGTCGCAACGAAGAAGGCCGGCCCTCGGGCCGGCCTTGCGCGTCGCAGTCCCGGCGCTTCGAAAGCGCCGAAAGCACCATCGAGCAACCGCGCTTAATCCCCCAGTGCCACCCCCTCGCGGCGCGGGTCGGCGCCGCCGGCCCATGCCCAGGTGCCATCGGGGCGCTGGCGGCGCATGATGGCCTGCGTGCCGCTGGTCATCTCGATCTGCGCGACCTCATGCCCGCGGTCTTTCAGGCCTTGCACCAGGGCCGGGCTGACCAGGCCGGCTTCCAGCTCCGTCGGTCCGTTGCGGCTGCCGAAGTTGGGCATGTTGATGGCCGCCTGCACGTCCATGTTCCAGTCCAGCAGGCCCACCAGCGTCTTGGACACGTACTCGATGATCTGCGAGCCGCCGGGCGAACCCACGGTTGCGACCAGCTTGCCGGTCTCGCGGTCGAACACCAGCGTGGGCGCCATCGACGAGCGCGGGCGCTTGCCGGGCTGCACGCGGTTGGCGACCGCCTTGCCGTTCTCGCTTGGCACGAACGAGAAATCGGTGAGCTGGTTGTTCAGCACGAAGCCGCGCACCATCAGATGCGAGCCGAAATAGCTCTCGACGGTGGTGGTCATGGAAATCGCGCCGCCGGTGTCATCCACCGCGACGATCTGCGACGTGGACACGCGCGGCGGCGAGCGGTCCGGCGCCAGCGCGAGTGTGGCGCCGGGTGGCACGCCGGCCTCCGCCTTGTCCATGCTCTCGTCGCCGATCAGGCTCGCGCGGCTTGCCAGGTAGTCACGGCTCAGCAGCCCCGCCACATTGACGGGCACGAAATCCGAGTCCGCCACATAGAGGCCGCGGTCCGCATAGGCCAGGCGCCCGGCCTCGGAAAGCGCGTGCACAGCGTCGATGCCCGGCTCGACGCCGGCAGGCGTGGCTACCTGTTTGGGCCGCAGCGCGGCGAGCGCGTATTTCGGATCTTTCGCCGCGAGCGCCTGCAAGGTGCCGAGCATCTGCGCGATCGCGATGCCGCCCGACGATGGCGGCGGCATGCCGCAGACCTTCCAGCGCTTGTAGTCGCTGCAGATGGGCGCGCGCTCCCTGGCGCGGTAATCCTTCAGGTCAGCCAGCGAGAGTGAGCCCGGGTTGGCACTCCCGTTGACCTGCTTGACGATCTCGCTGGCAATCGGGCCGGTATAAAGCACGTCTGGCCCGCGCTGCGCGATCTCGCGCAGTGTGTTGGCCAGCGCCGGATTCTTCAGTATGGTGCCGACCGGCCTGGGTTTGCCGTCCGGTGTCAGGAAGTAGGCTGCCATCTCGGGCGAGGCCGGGAGGAACTTGTCGGCGGCGATCTGCGTATAAAGGCGCGGCGAAATCGGGAAACCCTGCTCTGCCAGCGCGATGGCCGGCTCGAACAGCTTGGCCCAGGGCAGCTTGCCATGCTGGCGGTGAGCCAGTTCCAGCGCGCGCAGCACGCCAGGCGTGCCCACCGAACGCCCGCCGATCTGCCCTTCGCTGAAGCTCATGGGCTTGCCGTCGGGGCGCATGAAGAGGTTTTCGCCGGCACCGGCGGGCGCGGTCTCGCGGCCGTCGTAAGCCTGCACGCGCTTGCCGTCCCAGTACATGATGAAGGCGCCACCGCCGATGCCGGTGGCCTGCGGCTCGACCAGCGTCAGCACAGCCTGCATGGCGATGGCCGCATCGATGGCCGTGCCGCCCGCGCGCAGGATCTTGCGGCCGGCTTCGGTGGCCAGGGGATTGGCAGCCGCGGCCATATGCTTGTCGGCGTAAGTGGTGGTCATGCCCGGCCGGTAGCCGGACGAGACTTCCGGCGCCGCGGGCAAGGCCGTTGCCGCGGGAGCGGTTGTGGCCGGCGGCGCCGAGGACACCCCGGTTTGCGTCGAACATGCGCTTAGCAGGGCGAGCGCCAAGGCCAGCGGGCTGCCCCGGCGCATCAATGAAAACTGCTGAGTGGCCATTTCATCATTCTCCTGAAAGGAAAGGCATTCTAGAAATCGATGCTTGCACCCTCGGGGGTGGCAGAGCGGCGTACGGCCTCGATGGCTTCAAGCCGGCGTTTTGCCTCCTCGGGAAAGCGGGCAATGAGCGCGGCAATCAAGGTCTCGCATTGCGCCAGCGCGGGCACCTTCGTATCGAACGGTGAGCCGGTCTGTACAAAGCTGCTTAGCGTGGCCGTGGCGAAGCCGGCGATCGGCGACTTCCACTCGTCGGTAAGCAGGATGATCCTTGCGCCCAGGCGATGCGCCGCGGCGGCAAAGTCGATCACGCTTTTCTGATAGCGGCGATAGTCGAAGACGACCAGCGCATCGTCTGGCCCGATGTCGACCAGTGCCTCGTTCGCCCGCTCCAGGGCAGGCTCGACGAGACGGACCTTGGGACGGATATGCGTCAGGTGCGACGCGAGCCGCGAGGCCAGGAACAAGCTCGATCGTCCGCCGGTGCAGAACACGGCGGACCGCGCATTGCCGAGCAATTCGACGGCGGTGTCGAAGTCCTCCGGCGAAGCGTGCTGCGCCACGCGCTCGACCGACATCGCCAGGCTTGCCAGCGAACCCCGCTGGAAATCGTCTCCGAGTGCTGTGTTGCCTGGCGCGCCGAGCCGGGAGAGCGGCGAATTCATGGCCTCGTCGACCTCCGCCAGGAGCGCTCGCTGAAATGACGGGTAACCGTCGAATCCCAGCTTCACGACCAGCCGGTACACCGTCGGATCGCTGACCCCGGCTTGACCCGCGAGGTTCGAGATGGACGTCAGCGCGGCACTCGGGTAGCTGGCGAGCAGCGTTTCCACCACCTTCAGCTCCGACGTGGTGAAGCCGGCGGCCTGGTCCGCCAGCATTTCCCTGATTGATAACCTGGCCAAGCCGCTCTCCGGAAGGGACTGCCTTGCCACCATGCAGTGGGGCAGTGTTGCGTAATAAACGTTACAGCGCGTGAAACAAATCGGAGAATATCATTGGGCAGTTCGGCAAAGACCGAGTAAAAACCCTCAGTTTCGCCTGGCGGACGCTGCGTGTATTGTTTGTTGGTGAAACACTCGGCTCAGTTCTCAGCTTTTCTTGTAGCGTACGTTACAGACGTCCAGCACGCACCAAGATGTCACTAGCCAAGAGTCAGGACTCAACGAGCAGAGGGAGCGAAGACTTTGAAAGAGACGCCACTGATCGACTGGCTTCTCGGGCGCAGTCACTGGGCGCAACCCGACCGATCGGGCCTCCCCTTGAACCGGCAGTTGTTTGACGACATCCGCGGCGCGATCCTGGCCGGCCAGTTGTCGGCCGGTACGCGCCTGCCGCCGACGCGCGAGGTTGCCAAAGGCCTGAGCATCGCCCGCAACACCGTCCTGTATGCGTATGAGCGCCTCACCGAAGAGGGCTATACGCTGACACAGGGCGGCAGTGGCACCTACGTCGGCAAGGCACCGCCCGATCCCGCGCTGCGCGAGAGTGTGTTCGGCTTGAGCCAGGCGAGCGAGATCGCGCCGCCGCGCGAGGAATCGCGCCTGTCCGCAAGAGCCCGCGAACTGCTCGATGGCGCCGGCGCATCGGACCGGCAGGTGGGCTCGTTCGTGCTGGGCATTCCGGATGTCAGGCAGTTTCCACGGGCGACATGGCAGCGCCTGATCACCCAGGTCTGGAAAACCGCCTGCCAGGAACAACTGGGCTATGGCACGCGGCACGGCTGCCCGCCGCTCAAGCGCGCGCTGGCGCAATACCTGGCGCTCGCACGCGGCGTCGACTGCTCGCCCGAGCAGATCGTGGTGACGCAGGGCAGCCACCAGGCCATCGACCTGTGCGCCCGCTTGCTCGCCGATCCGGGCGATGTGGTGTGGGTGGAAGACCCAGGCTACTGGGGCGCGCGCAGCGTGTTTCGCGCCGCCGGCCTGAAGGTCGAGGCGGTGCCGGTGGACGCGCAGGGCATGCAGCCCCCGGTTGCGCCGCAGACCGCGCCCAGGCTCATCTTCGTCACCCCGTCGCACCAGTACCCCAGCGGCGTGGTAATGAGCCTGGCACGCCGTCGCTTGCTCACGGAGCTGGCGCATCGCTACGGCGCCTGGATCATCGAGGACGACTACGACAGCGAGTTCCGTTACCACGGCGCGCCCCAGCCATCGCTGCAGGGCCTCGATCCCCATCGCAACACCATCTATGTGGGCAGCTTCTCCAAGGTGCTGTACCCCGGCCTGCGGCTCGGCTTCCTGATCCTGCCGCCGTCACTGGTGGATGCCTTCGCCGTAGCACACTCCGAGTTGTATCGCGGCGGGCAGCTGCAGATCCAGACCGCGCTGGCACTGTTTATCGCGGACGGGCACTACGCCGCCCATATCCGGCGCATGCGCAAGATCTATGGCGAGCGCCAGGCGCTTCTCACGCGGGAATTGCAGCGACGGCTTGACGGCGAGATCGATATCGTCGGCACCGACACCGGGCTGCACCTGACCGTCCTCCTGCGCCGCGCGGAGGATCACCTGGTATCGCGCGCCGCGCTTGCCCACGGGATCGTGGCGCGCCCGCTGTCGTCCTACTACGCGGACCCCCGGCGCTCGCAGAACGGCCTGGTGCTGGGCTACGGTGGGGTCAGCGAGGAGGAGATCGCTCCGGCGGTGGCCAGGCTGGCGGCGGCCATCGAATCGGTCGGCGGGGCCTGAGGCGGGTGGCCAAGACGCGGCGGGCTGCCTCGGCACGCGTTGCGCCGGATCGCAGAAGAACTGCCTCGCGGCCAGCGCCGCGGCAGATAAAGTGCGCTTGCCTCATGCCGCCGTCGTCGTCGTCGCCAAAGCTGGAGGGTCACGGCGCGTGGCGCTCTTCAATCGCGCACAGTCGTGCCGCGCAGTAGGAGAAAGCCGCGATGACCTCATACCCATTGGAGGGAGGGGCCGTTGCCGTAGAGAGTGCAGGCAGGGCGTAGAGGCGGAAAAGCGCCATGCTTGTGTCAAAGGCGGCCAACGAGGCGGCCAGCGAGGCGGGCTGGCCGAAGCTGCTGCCGACTTGGCAGACGGCCTGGGCGATGCCTGTCTATGCTCGGTTCATCGTCTGACACGCATGGAGTATGGCATGGCCTCGCAGCAACGGGAGGAGATCATTCAGCGCCTCTGGGACGACAGGGCACGACTGCCGGAGGATGCCTCGTTGTCGCACATGCGCGAGCACGCCGATGCCCTGTACGACGCGCTTCCCATTCCGGCTGGCGTCCGCTTTGTCGAGGGCAGCGATGTTCCCGGACTGTGGACCATCTCGCCGGGCTCGGCGAGCAATCAGGCGATCCTCTATCTCCACGGCGGAGGGTACGTCCTTCATACCCCTTGCCAGTACCGGACGATGACTGCCGCGCTATCGCGCGAAACGCATCGTGATGTCTTTGCGCTCGATTATCACCGGGCGCCAGAGCATCCTTTCCCACACGCTTTGCACGCTGCATACGAGGCTTACAAGTGGTTGCATGACCGGCTCGGCGAAGATCCCGCTATTGTCCTGGCGGGCGATTCGGCAGGAGGCGGACTTGCCGTGGCGCTGATGCTGATGTGCAAGCTTCACGACATGCCACTGCCCAAGGGGGCTTTCCTGATGTCTCCGTGGACGGACCTGACGCTCAGCGGCGACACGATCCGCACCAAGGCGCTCGTGGACGCGCGCATCTCGCTGGACGCCCTGCGATTCTTTGCGCGAAGCTACCTGCAGGAAGAACACGATCCGCGGCATCCACTGGCGTCGCCGGTGTTTGGTGACCTTGGTGGCTTGCCACCGATACTGATTCACGTGGGCGGAGACGAGATCTTGCTGGACGATGCGACGCGGCTTGCCGCGCGTGCGGCAGTGGCTGGCGTCGACATCGGGCTCCGGGCGTGGCCCGCCATGTTCCACGCCTGGCACATGTGGCATGGCATCTTGCCCGAAGCGCGTCAGGCCTTGCAGGAAGGCGCCGACTTTATCCGCGGGCGCTTCGCGGCTTGAGTGGGAGGACGGCAATGCAAAACGCTGGGATATCTCCACCCATGGAGGTCGCTATTCGCATCGACCCCGCGTCGCTGGCGCGCGTTAGCACCGTGCGCGTTAGCAGGACTGGCCGGTTCCGGCGGACGCAGGAGGCAATGACGCGCATCGGCCTGGCGTTCGCCTTGGACAACATGATCGCCTTGCCACTGCAATGCGATGCGGACGATTGCCTGGCGCGCATCCAGGTCATGTCGTCATCCGCGGTCAGCTGCGCCCTTGCGATCAAGTCCGCGCTGCTGTTCCTAGGGGTGGCAGCGGAACTGGTTTCTCCGCTTGCCGGATTCCACGAGGTATCTGCCCATGACAGAACGCAGTCGTAAACGGGGCCCACGGGGGGCCCGTTCAGCGCAAAGGGTGCGCGTCAACCCACCAGCAGCCGGTGCGTGAACAGCCTGTACAGCGTCCGTACCAGCAGCACGAGGATCACGGTGCTGAGCAGGAAGAGGATAAGACCGGCCAGGGACGTGAGCACCCACGTGTCGGCGTAGAGGGCATATTTCAGGGCGGCATTGGCCAGGGCCGCCATGGGGAAGCTGATTGCCCACCACGACGCCGCGAACGGAATGGAGCGGCGGAACACCTTGAACGACAGCGCGATGAACAGGAACAAGCCGAAGTAGAACAGCAGGCCCGCGAACATGTCGACGTGCCCGGTGATGTTGACATAGGCAAGGAAACCCACTTCGAAGGGCGCGATCATGATCATCAGCGAGGGGACCATGCCGCTGGGAAGCGGCTCGTGATGGACCACGCGGGAAAAGATCATGGTGAAGAACACCAGTGCCACCATCGTGCCCACGGCAATGGCAAACATGTTGACTTCATGCGCCCACGCCATCGGCATGGTGCCGCCGGCGACGGCGATGTCCAGCGTCGCGACACCCGGAATCAGCCATGCCGGCGCGGCGTGCGCCGGATCCTCGCTGCCACGGAGCAGGCGACCGGCAATGACGAACGTGAACGCGATGGTGAGGACGGTGCCGATCGTCCAGACAATCTGTCCGAGGCCTTCGCTGTAGGTGCCGACGATCGACGACAGCAGCAGGATGGCAATGGTCACGGTGCCGAAGAAGTTGCCGGCGATCGGATGGTTGAACTCCGCCTTCACGGCTGCGGGATAGAGCCGCCACTTGGCGAGGTAGCCGGCGGTGAGCGCCAGGAAAGTGGCCATGGCCACGACGCCGACAGCGTCGGCGACGAACAGGTCGGCACCAAAGACCTTATGGGCACCGCGCCATGCCAGGGACAGGCCGGACAGGCCCATGACGGCACCGAACAGGTTGACGTGAAGATGCTTGACCGAGCTGCGCTGATGATGCGTGGGGGCTACGGTCGTGGAGGCGATATTCATGATGTCCTCTGCGTCCTTGAACATCCGGCCACCTCGTGTGATGGGGCGGCCCGGGATTGCGTTGAAAGGATTATGGAAGCGGGATTGGAAGTCCGAAAGGAGGGCGATGTGTCAGTTTCAGCCAACGTGGTGGACTTGGGAGCCACAAGACGAATCCGTCTCGCCCAGGAAGAAGACGGCCCGACCGGGGGCCGCGCGAAGGACGAAAGCCATCGAGGTCACGTGGGAGCTATCTGCCAATGGTCACCACGGCTGGGCTGACGCGGGCGGTCCAACTGACCGGAACAGCGCAGCGGGGGCGCTGCTGCGGTGAAGTTGCCGATAGGCGATCGGGCTCAGGGAAAGGCGGCGCACAAATGCGCGGCGCAGTCCGTTCTGCCCGTTGAAACCGCATTGGTAGGCGATCCTCTTGAGAGGCGTGCCACTCTGCACCAGCAGGCGCCTCGCCATGTCCACGCGGGCGAGCTCGACAAAGTCGGCTGGCGTTGTCAGCGTCTCGCGCTTGAACAGTCGCGAGAAGTTGCGCACGCTCATGCCCGCCCGTTGGGCGAGCGCCTCCACGGTCAGGTCGCGTGCCACGTCGTCGAGGATCCATTCCTGGATATCGCGCATCGCATTCTGCTCGCTGGATTGGACCGCAAGCTGGAGACTCAGTTGGGGTTGCGCCCCGGCGCGCTTAAGGTACATCACAAGCTCTTGCGCCACCTGCAATGCCAGGCCGTTGCCGAAATCTTCCTCGACCATGGCGAGCGCCAGATCCATGCCCGCCGTGACGCCGGCCGAGGTGTAGACCGGGCCGTCCTTCACATAAATATGGTCCGGCTCGATACGGATGTCCGGATAAGCCATCGCGAGGCGCGCGCAGGTTCGCCAGTGCGTGGTCGCGCGTCGGCCTGCCAGCAGGCGCGCCCGCGCCAGCAGGAAGGCGCCAGCGTAGAACGAGCCCAGGCGCCTGACCTGGGTAGCCTGCCGGGCCAGCCAATCGATCAGCGGGCCGTCCTCCTCGTACGCTGCGATATGCGGCCCGCCGGCCACCAGCAGCGTATCGATGTCGTGCCGCGCTTGCTCGAGCGAGGCGTCGGGCAGGAAGCGTACGCCGTTTGACGCGGCGATCGGTGCCGTGTCTGGTGATAGCAGTTGCAGCGTGTATGCGCCGGGATCGCCGAGTTGACGGCAAGCCTCGCTGAATACGTCCATTGGGCCCGCGAGGTCGAGCATCTGGACCCCGGGCAGTGCAAGAAGGGCAATGTGCATGGCGACGACTCCTGCCGCATTGCGCCCATCTTTTGACAGCGTTGCGGCGCTGGTTCGAGGTCGTAGAAGGATAGGGGGCAGGGGCGCGTACCGTCTGCCAGAAACAGGCGATCCCTGTCAAAATCCGCTGACGCATCAACCCTGCAGGAGACCGGCGCCATTTGCGTGGCCTGCGAGTGGCCTGCCGAGCAAGGCGGCCGCCTCGGCGAGGTCGGATGTGCGCCACCCCTCCGTAAAGCGCTCGTAGCACGCCGCCAGCCGTGCCAAGGCGGCGGACGTCTCGGACGCTGCCGGCGCGGCTGCCGTCAATCTCGCCAGACTGAGTGCGGCGCGCAACTCCCACGACCTTGCGGACATGGTTTGCGCGGCCTCGATGGCATTGATCAGGCATTCGCGTGCCTCCCGGGGGGAGGCGCCGGCATCGGCAGTCGCGTCGGTCGCGTGTCTGCCCAGCAAGTCGCCCTTCAGCCGCAGCAACTCAGGTAGCCATGCGCGTTCCTCGCCAGACATCGCGCGCTCCAGTCCTTCGTCTACCACGGCCAGGCCGTGATAAATCTCCCCGGCTGCCAGGCAGGCCTCCGCATGCAGGCAGACGATGCCGGAGATGCCGATGGGGGCGAGCGCCTGGCGCTCGCGGATCGCCTGCTCCATGGCATCGAGATCGCGCACGTTGCCGGAGTTCAACGTGCGCACCCAGCCCTGGATCAGGTGACCCTGGGTGTGCCAGAAGCGGAAGCCGTGTGCCTCGCCGATGTCGATTTCGGCAGCCGCCGCGTTGGCGGCAGACTCGGTTTCGCGTCGCATCACGCAGGTGATGCCGAGCCAGTTCAGCGCATTGGCATGCACGAACGGCAAGCCGGTAGCCAGTGCCAGCGTCAGACCTTGCCGGGCCATGGCCAGGGCCTGGTCGGGATATCCAAGCATCCAAAGCGCCCAGGCACGCCCGCCGTGGGCGACCACCGCCGCATCATGGCCCGACAGCGGCTGGCGCAGCCGGGCGCTGGCGCTGTCGTATGCATGGTCGATTTCCGCGAGACAGGTCAGGGCCGATGCCAGCTCCCCCCGGTAGAGGTGCACGAGCCCCTTCGGCCAGAGCGAGTCGGCCAGTAGTGCGGCGTCTTGCTGGTGTCGCGCCGATGCCTCCAGTTCCAGCGCGTACGACTGCGCGCGAGCAAACTGGCAGCGGGCGAGCGCGGCGACGGCCAGGCCATGTCGCACCCTGTCGAGCTGCGCGGGCATGTCCAGACGGTCGATCAGTACGCGCGCCCGCAAGTAGGCAATCTCGAAGTCGGGACTGGCAATGCCGGCGGTCGCGATCAGCGATGGGCCCATCCCGACCTGGATGCGCAATTCATGGGCGTCGCGCTCTGCACTGGCTTGCGTCTGCTCCAGCAGGGACAGTCCCCGGCGGAAGTGCCGCACCGCCTCCGGATGCGCAGGGCGCGCAGAGGCGCGCTCGGCCGCGAGCGTGTAGTAATGCGCGGCACGCGCATAGTTGCCGGTCCGCTCGAGGTGGATGGCCAGTTCGGCGGCCACCTCTTCGACCTGTTCACCGTAGCGGCTCTCGAGATAGCCTGCGATGCGTCGGTGCCAGATCTCCCGCTGGGCCGCCGAACTCCGGTGCAAGCCAATCTGTTGATACAAGGCATGCAGGAAGGCATAGTGCGAGAGGGTAACGCCGGTCGCCTCCTCATCGGTCTCGACCCGGCGCAGATAGCGCTGCACGCGCGCCAGGTTGTCGCAACGGGCGGCGACATCCAATTCGTCGGTCGCCAGCGCGTAGGCGAGGGCCCCACTGTCAAAGTCGATTCCGATCACGCTCGCGGCCTCGATCATCCGTTGCGAGTCGGCATCGAGGCGATCCATGTCGGCTTCGATCAGCTCGCGCAGGCTCTCTGGAACGTGCGCCGTCACTTCCTCGACCGGCACCGCCAGCATCCAGCGGCCAGCCACGTGCCGCACCCGTTCGCGGGCGACCAGATCATTGATCAGCGCGGCAAGGAA
Source organism: Cupriavidus sp. 2TAF22 (assembly GCF_052115045.1). Lineage (NCBI taxonomy): Bacteria > Pseudomonadati > Pseudomonadota > Betaproteobacteria > Burkholderiales > Burkholderiaceae > Cupriavidus > Cupriavidus sp. 2TAF22. The sequence continues at coordinate 30,242 of NZ_JBFRFX010000044.1, read as the reverse complement.
CAGGGGATTGCCGTCCGCGCAGCAATGCAGTGCTTCAGCCAGGGTCCCGGCCAGGGCAGGATCCGCAAACCGGTGTTCGAGAAGCTGCTTCACGGCGGCGCGGTCCAGGCCACCCGGGCGGAGCACCGTGCAATTGTCGAGCCTGTCGAGTGCGTGCGCGACGTGGCGGATGGGGTGCTCCGTGGCCAGAACGTCGGCGGGCCGATATGTGCCGATATGTGCCGACAAGAAGCAGGCGGGCCGGCGCCCGCCCGCGCGCCAGCAGGGAGACCAGATCGACCGTGGAGTAATCGCTCCACTGAAGGTCTTCCAGGGCAACGACAAGCAACGTGCTACGGGCGATCACCTCCAGCACCGTGACGAGTTCCCGCAGCATGCGGGCCTGTGTCGTTCCTGCCGTGCGCTGCTGCAAGGCGGACCGCTGGGTCTCGGTCACCAGACCCCCGAGTTGCATCAGCCAGCTTGGTGCATGCTCGGCAAGCAGTTCGGGCAGCCTGTTGTGGTACCCGTCGCGGCAGATGGTGTCCAGGGCCTGCAACAAGGGCAGATATGGCTCGCCTTGCCCATAAAGTTCAATGCACTGGCCGAAGGCGACGACCGCTCCGGGCACGCGCTGGCACTCGGAAAGGAAGCTGTCGAGAAGGACGGTCTTGCCGATGCCGGGTTCGCCGGTGATGAAAACGATCTGCCTCGCGCCCCCAAGGCATCGTTCGAGGCAGGCGTGCAATGCGGCGCGCTCGCGTTCCCGGCCGACCAGCCCTGGAGCGGGCGATTCGCAAACCTCCGGCATGGGTGCACCCGCAGCGGCGGCCTGGACGGCTGTGACTGGGGCGATGAAGCGGTAACCGCGGCGGGGAACTGTCTCGATGAAGGCGGGCGTCGCCGCATTGTCACCCAGTACCTGTCGTAGTTCGCGGATATAGCCCCGCAGCAGGCTTTCACTGACGTGGCAGTGACCCCAGACATTGCGGTGCAGTTCCTCGTGAGTGACGAGGCGGTCCGGATGTTCGAGCAGGTAGGCCAGCATGGCGAACGTCTTGGGCCGGACCTGCAGGAGAGTGGTCCCCCGCCACAGTCGCTCGTCCCCGAGATCGACACGGAATGGCGCAAACGTATAACCCGTAGCCACGATGTCAGCCTCTCACGGAAATGCCACCCAGAACTCACGCATCTTCCACGCGTTCATGTTAGGCGCTCCACGGTCACGCTTCTACGCTGGAATGGAGCCGGTGGTTGATCTGTCGGCGGCGCGGTGGTGCCATGCTGCGATGCGGCAAGCGTGGGCACGCCAGAGGGCATGGAGGAAGTCATGAGTACGGCATGGACAGATTCGCGCCGCGATCGCGGCACTGGCACGGCATGGATGCGCGCGGTACGGCGCATGGCGGTGCGGCACCGCATCGATGGCGCGTGGCGATGCGGTGGCCTGCACCGGATTGCCGCGCTACTGAAGGCGGCCAGGCATGTGCATGCCCCATCCGCATGTCGTGGCAGCCGGATTCGCCATGTACGCTAGTACATTGCGGGCCGGGGGACAGTCAGGGCAAGAGACTGCTTGTGTCGCGGACCATCGAACGAGAGCGCTTAGCTCACCGGCACTGACGGTCGTTGTGCCCGGCACGTCGCGCATGGAGAGCGGCGAAGAAAAGACGCACGGTGCCATCGAGATCGCCATCCCCCTTGCCGGAACCTGCGTCGAGATCCGGTATCAGACGGCTGCCGGACGAACCGCGAGGGCAAGCGTGGGCGGACATCATGTGTCGGTGATCCCGGCGGAGCAGCCGCACGCGGTCTCGTGGAAACGGAATGCCGGCCTGATCGCCCTTTTTCTGTCGCCCGACGTCATGGCGGATGTCGCCGAGACGCGCGGCCTGCGTCACTGGATGGTGTGGGAGAGCTATACGGCGCTTGACATGTTCCTGCGCAGAATCGGCGACTCGCTGCGCGCGGACATTGCCTGCGGGCATCCAGTGCCTTTGCTGTATCTCGACGCAATGGCGCAGGTGCTGGCCGTGCATTTGCTCCAGATGTACGGTTCCGCGCGGAGGGTGCCGGCATGCGCCGATGGCTTGCCCAGGCACGTCTTGAGCCGCGTGATCGACTACATCCAGGCCAATCTGGCCGGTGATGTCAGCCTGGCAGAACTCGCCGGCGTCGCGGCTGTCAGCCCGTCGCATTTCTCGCGACAGTTCAGGCTGGCGACGGGCCTGAGTCCACATCAATACCTGACGCAATGCCGCGTTGAGCGCGTCAGAGAGTTGCTTCTTTGTGGGACGCAGGGGCTCGCCGAGATTGCGCTCGAAGTCGGGTTCGTCAGTCAGAGTCACATGACCTCGGTATTCCGCAAGGCCACCGCCATGACGCCCGCAATTTTTCGCGATGGCACGCGCGATGCCCGGTCGGCGGGAGCACGTGCACGCAAGCCTGTAGCCATGCGGGCAGYGGGTGATCCGGCACATCTGGCCATGCCTGTTTAGTTCGCCGACAAGACAGGTAGTTGCGTTTGTGCTGCTGACTCACCGGACAGCTAGGGGACGCAAACACATGTATTACTAGGATCACTTGCAGAAGCCGGGCGCCCTGGCCGCTTGTGTCACAAAATCTATGTAATTCTATAGATTTTAGCGTGCAGGTGGCGGGCTCTCGAATTATCTGTGCGTTTTAGAAGATTTTTGGCTGGCATCAGGTCGCTGGTGTAAAATCTTTTAAACTGCGGAGATTTTCATGCAAGTGAGAGTGCAAAGTGCCTCCGACATTGGTGCGCTGGTCCGTGCGGCGCGGAAATCTGGCGGCATACGCCAGGACGACGCCGCGGGCAGTATCGGCGTGAGCGAGACGTTCATGGTGCGCGTCGAGAACGGCGCGGAGGGCATCCAATGGGGCAAGTTGTTCCAGGTGCTTGAGGGGTTGGGGATTCACATGCAACTTGATCTCCCCAACGTGACGTCAGAAGCCGTGCAGGTTGAGCGCGTCAAGCTTGCGAACAGGCAGAGCCGTGCGAGTCGATTGAGGGCGGCCCGCGCAGATGAGGGCAGCCATGGCTGAGCGCAGCCTTCTCGCAAGCATCAACGGCCAGAAGGTGGGAAGACTCGATGGGAGTCAGGACATCTGGTCGTTTCAATATGACGAGGCCTGGCTCTCCAATGCGGAAGCCTTCCAACTGAGTCCCGCGCTACCATTGCAGACGCATCGTCAAATCGACGGCGGAACGAACCGGGCGATACAGTGGTTCTTCGACAACCTGTTGCCGGAGGAGGCTCAGCGCTCGCTGATGGCACGCGATGCGGGGATCAAGAATGAAGCTGATGCCTTCGCGCTATTGGCGTATTACGGTTCCGAGTCCGCAGGTTCGCTGACGCTTTTGGGGCAAGGAAAGGATCCAGCGGAACCCGAGCTTCGTGCGTTACCGGATGATGTGCTGGAAGGACGCATTCGTGCGTTGCCACGGGTTCCCCTCACTCACGATGCCCTGAAGAAGATGTCGCTGGCCGGCGCTCAGCACAAGCTTGCCATCGTCGTGCGCGACGCAGCGCTGCTTGAACCGGGCGGTAATGCACCCTCAACCCACATTCTCAAGCCGGACCATCAGGATGCTGACGACTACCCGCATTCTGTCATCAACGAATGGTTCGTGATGTCACTCGCCGCTCAGCTCGGGCTGGCGGTGCCCACGGTGAGCCGGCGGTATGTCCCTTCGCCTGTCTATCTCATTCGCCGGTTTGATCGACAGGAGAAAGAAGGGAACTGGGGGCGGCTGCATAGCATTGATGCCTGCCAGATGCTCAATCTCTCGCGTACGTTCAAGTATGATCAAGGGAGCATTGAGTCGCTGTCACGCCTGGCAAACATGTGCCGATCCCCAGCGCTCGAAAGGCCCCGGCTCTTTGACTGGCTCGTGTTCAACCTGTTAGTCGGAAATGCCGATGCCCACTTGAAGAACCTGAGTTTTCTCGTGTCGGCCAATGGTATCGCGCTAGCTCCGTTCTACGATTTGTTGAGTGAAACGGTCTATTCCACGCGCGCTTTCGACAAGCAACTCTGGCCCGATGTCAGGCTTGCTTGGCCGATTCAGGGGAGGGAGTTTTTTCGCGACATCGACCGCACCGTGATGATCGAAGCTGGCAGGGAACTCGGTTTGACGGCCCGGACGGCTGAGCGCCGGCTCGACGTCCAGCTTCGGTCAATCATGCCGGCAGCGGCGGCGCTCCATGCCCGCGCTGAAGACGAGAACGCTGAACTGTTGAAGCAGCGGCCGGATCTCGCGGCAACCTTCGGCGGCGAAATGCGGTGCCTGCGGGCAATCCAGCACAACATCATTGCCGACATGACTCGGCAACTTGCTTGATCCTCGCAATTCCGGAGGCCACTTCCCCCACCCGCTTGACGCAGAAGGAGATGCGAAACGTTGTCGCGTTCCTGCGCAGCCTATCGGGTCCCGTCATCCTCCGTGGAGCGTCCTGCCCGATAAGACCCGAGAGGGTTGCCTGGTCATTTCGACCGCGCTGCACTCGGGAAGACGGACGCAGGCCCGCCTACCCGGCATCGACTGCTATAAGGTCGACTACGCCGCCGGCGCGCTTCGAAAGAGGGCTCCATTCCACGCGCTCTGCTCAACGGGTATTCCTGCCGCGATTTGCACTAGCGTGCCGCTGTGCAAACTCGGCGCAGAGTTCAAGGAAGCCAGTCGCCGCGGGCGAGGGTGTTCGTCCCTTCAGCGTGAGCGCGGAAATGGTCCGCTGGATCTCGGGTTTGACCACGCGCCGAATGGTCACTTGACCGACCCGGACCAGCGGCAGCAGCGACAGCGGCAGGATTCCCACAGCCAGTCCGTTCGCCACGAAGCCGATAACCGTGCTGGCGTGCTCGACCTCAAACGCTGGCTTCAGCGGATGCCCCTGTTGCAGGTAGGTCGCCTCCATCAGGTGGCGCACGCTGCTGGTGCCCGTCAGCGACACCAGCCGATGCGGCTGCAGCTGCTGCCAGGTGACCGTGCGCGAGCGCGCGAGCGGGTGCTGGTCATGGCACAGGAGCACCAGGCTGTCCTGGAACAACTCGCGCTGGGTCAGGTCATGCTCGCTGCCAGTCGCGGGCGCCAGCGCAAGATCGACCACCCCTTGCCGCACCATCTCCAGCGCCACGTCGGACAGCACGTCGTGCACCTGCACGACCACGGCCGGGTGCACGGCTTCGAAGGCGACGATGACTTCCGGCAGGAACGCCGCCGCCAGCGACGGCGAGGCGGCAATGGCGAGCCGGCCGCGCTTGCCCTCGACGAAATCGCGGATGCCGGCGAACGCGCTGTCAAAATTCTCGAACAGGCCTTCCACGGCGCCGAGCAGTTCGGTGCCCACGGGGGTCAGGGCCACGTGGCGGGTGGTACGGTCGAAAAGCTGCGCGCTAACCTTTTCTTCGAGCTTGCGCACAGTCGCGCTCAGTGCCGGTTGCGACAAGTGCACCTGGCGGGCCGCCTCGCTGAAGCTCAGGGTATGCCCGACCGCCAGGAATGCTTCGAGCTGTCGCAGTGTCACGCGGGATGTCATCGATATATAGCTCCGTTGGATAAATCTATCACATAATGAAATTGGACGGATAAATGCGCGGGCCCTACTGTGGAGTCATTCCTCCCCTCAAAGGACACCGCGATGAACAACGCAGCACTCGCCCTCAGCACCATCGAAGTCATGCCGTCCGGGAAGGCGTTGGGCGCCGACATCATCGGCGTCGATCTCCGCGCCGGGCTTTCCCCTGAACAGATCGACGAGGTGCGCCAAGCCTGGGCCGACCACCTGGTGCTGCGTTTCCGTGGCAATGGCGAGCTGTCGTTGCAGCAACTGGCCGATTTCTCGCGCCTGTTCGGCGAACTGGATCGTGCGCCGGTAGCCAGCCAGAAAATGGGCAAGGACTTCGACTGGCAGCATCCCGAGATCACCGTGATTTCCAATGTCCTGGTGGATGGCAAGCCGGTGGGCGGCCTGGGCTCATACGAGGCCGTGTGGCATTCGGACATGACCTACAATCCGACCCCTCCAAAAGGGAGCGCCCTGTATGCGGTGGAGATCCCGCCCAGCGGAGGCGACACCCATTTCGCCAACATGTACATGGCCTACGATACGCTGCCGGCCGAGCTGAAGGCGCGTGCCGGCCAGCTCCAGTGCGTGCACGACGCCAGCCGCAACAGTGCCGGCGAACTGCGCCGGGGCTTTGCCGACACCACCGATCCGCGCCATACCATCGGCGCCGTGCATCCGGTGGTGCGGACCCATCCGGTCACTGGCAAGCGCTGCCTGTTCCTGGGCCGCCGCCGCAATGCCTGCCTGCCGGGCGTGCCGCTCGAGGAAAGCGAAGCCTTGCTCGATGCGCTATGGGCGCATGCGACCAGGCCGGAGTTCGTGTGGGTCCAGCAGTGGCAGCTGGGCGACGTCATCCTGTGGGACAACCGCTGCACCATGCACCGGCGCGACAGCTTCGACCCGAGCACGCGCCGCCTGATGTACCGTACTCAAATCACCGGCGAAGCCGTGGTATGAGGGGAGCAGCCATGAACGCTATCCCCGGCGCCCCGGAGCGTACCGCGCAGGGCCTCGACGACGCACCGGTTTCTTCGGCCACGATCGACGAGGTCATCGTGCGCCATCTCGAGTTTCCGTTGAAGACGCCTTACCGTCTGTCCTCCGGCGACCTGACGCTGTTCGACCCCATCGTCATCGAGATCCGCGACAGCGAAGGGCGCAGCGGCTGGGGCGAGGCGCTGATCATCCCGGGCTACACCCATGAATCGATGGAAGTCGCCTGGCAGGTCGCCAGCACGCTGGCCGAGCGGATAGTGGGGCTGGGCTTCACTTCCGCCGCAGCTCTTTCCATGGCCTGGCTGCTCCCCAACCCCGGCGTGGTCAGCGCCATCCTGGCAGCCCTCGACATGCTCGGCGGCGAGCCCATGCTGCGGCCCGCGCACGATGTCACCGTGCCGCTGCTGGCGCCGTGCCAGGCGCACGATGCCGCGCAGATCCGGGAAGAGGTCGACAGCCTGGTCGAACAAGGGTTTCGCACGCTGAAGGTCAAGGTGGGATATGCCTGGCAAGACGACCTCGATCGCCTGCAGATCATCCAGGACGCCGTGGGCGACCGCGCCACGCTTCGCCTTGATGCCAATCGCGGCTTCAGCCGCGCGCATGGCATCGCCTTTGCGCAACGGCTGCATCCCGGTGGCATCGAGTTGCTGGAGCAGCCATGTGGCGCGGAGGATTGGGATGACAACGCCGCGGTGGCTGCGGTATCGACGGTGCCGTTGATGCTCGACGAGTCGATCTACGGGCCTGAGCACATCGAGCGCGCGGCCACCATCGCCAACGTCGGCTTCGTCAAACTCAAGCTCAAGAAAGTGGGTAGCGCCGGGATGCTGCGCGATGCGCTGAACCGCATCCGCGAGCTTGGCATGACACCGGTGATGGGCGATGGCGTGTCGATCGAGATCGGCTGCTGGATGGAGGCCTGTGTCGCGGCGCGCACCATCGACAACGCCGGAGAAATGAACGGCTTCCTCAAGGTGCGCGAGCGTCTGTTCGCTAATCCGCTGGTGTTCCAGCACGGCGCCATCCGCATTCCCGCGGGCTACTGGCCGGAGGTGGATCGCCACGTGCTGGCCGTCCATACGCGGGACAGCAAGCCGTTTCGGGCTGCGCGCCGCTACCGTTAGTGCAACGCAACTGGCGTAGTGCCGCACAGACGGCACGCGCCAAGCGTCAGGAGACAACCATGATTCTGAGCCAATGCCGTCGCGCGGCAGCATGCGGCCTGAGCGCCCTGATACTCGCGGCGGGCGCAGCGCCGGCCATCGCCGGCACCTTCCCCGAGCGCCCCGTCAAGCTGGTGGTGGCCGGCCCGCCATCCGGCGGCACGGATTTCCTGGCGCGTCTGCTGGCCGAACGCCTGACGGCGCTCTGGAAGCAGCCGGTGGTGGTGGAGAACCGCGCCGGCGCCTCCGGTCTGATCGGCACCCGCTACGTCCAGTCCGCGGCGCCCGACGGCTACACGCTGATCCTCGGCCACGCAGCCACGCACGCCATCGTGCCGGCCATGCATCACCCCAGCCCCTACGATCCCGTCAAGGACTTCACGCCGATCAGCCTGGTGGCGACCGCGCCCGAAGTGTTGGTGGTGTCGGCCAGCTCGCCGATCCGGTCGCTGAAGGAACTGCTGGCCGCTGCCAAAGCCAGGCCGGGTTCCATCACCTATGGCTCGCCCGGCATCGGGCTGCCGCAGCACCTGCTGGGGCACCGCATGGCGCAGCTGGCCGGCGTGGACATGCGCCATGTGCCATATCGCGGCAGCAACCCTGCACTGACCGACCTGATCGGCGGCCAGATCAGCGCCATGGTGGTGACCAGCGGGGCCGTGGTGCCGTTCATCAAGGAAGGGCGGGTCCGGGCCCTGGCGGTGAATTCCCCGCAGCGCTCGCCGCTGCTGCCCGATGTCCCTACCTTTGGCGAACAGGGCATGCCCGAGCTGCAACAGATTGGATGGTTCGGGGTATTTGCTCCGGCGAAGCTCCCGGCAGAGCTTGTGGGCGTGCTCAATGCGGGCATTGTGCAAGTTCTTGCCGCGCCGGACGTGCGCACGAAGATCAAGGCACTATATGTAGATCCCGAAGGCGATACGCCGGAGCAGTTCGCCGCCTTCCACCGCGAAGAGGTGCGCAAATGGGCGCAGATTGTCCAGCAGTGCGGTGTACGGGCGGAATAGCGTCGGGCGCACAGCCCGGGTAACGGGATGGAGACAACCATGAAGCATGCAATATCGTGGGTGGCGGCATTGGTTACGTCGTTCGCCACTGTGCCGCTGCTGGCGCAACCGGTGCCGGCGCAGGCCGATGCCGGCTACCCGAGCAAGCCCATCCAGCTGGTGGTGGCTTATCCGCCGGGCGGCGGCACGGACATCCTGGCCCGCGTGGTCGGGGCCGAACTGCAGAAGGCACTGGGACAGCCGGTCGTGGTGGTCAATCGCGGCGGCGCGTCCGGCGCGATCGGCACCGAGTTTGCCGCGCGCGCCGCGCCCGACGGCTATACCCTGCTGCTGGCCACGGCCAACGTCACGATCTCGCCGGCGGTCGATGCCAGGACGCGCTTCAACCCGACTCGCGATTTCGTGCCGGTGACGCTGCTGTCGGATTCACCGTTCGTGCTGGTATCGAATGCCAGCTTTGCACCGAAGACGATCGCCGAGTTGCTGGCCTATTCGAAGGCGCATCCCGGGGCGGTCAACTACGCGTCGACGGGAGTGGGCTCGCCGCAGCAACTGGCGACTGAACTGCTCAAGAAGAAAGCGGGGCTCGACTGGACACACGTGCCGTACCAGGGTGGCGGGCCGGCCATGGCCGACCTGATGGCAGGCCAGGTGCAGGTCATGTTCAGCAACGTGCTGCCGGTGCTGCCCTACATCAGAAGCGGCAAGGTGAGGGCGCTTGCCGTGACTACGCAGGAGCCGCTACCGGCGCTGTCAAAGGTCCCGACCATGATCCAGGAAGGGCAGCAGGACTTCGTGGTCAGCTTCTGGTCCGGCGTGATGGCGCCAGCCGGCACGCCTGGCGCCATCGTTGCCAAGCTGAACGATGCCTTGCTCAAGATCATGCAGCTTCCCGCGGTGCGCGAGCGGCTCGCGCGCGAGGGCAGCATCGTGACACCGATGACCAGCGCGAAGTTCGCCGAGTTCATCGCGGAGGATGCCGCACGTTGGCGGCAAGTCGCCCAGGTCACCGGCGTGCGCGCGGAGCGCTGAGTCGCTTCGCTGTGTCGTTTATCCGGAGCGGCGGCGCGGGCGTACGTCCTGACAGCCGGGACAGCTAGGCCCTGATCACCGCGACGCTGAACGCGCCGTGGTCCAGCGCATCCGCAATGGCATCGCAGGCGTGCTGGAAAAAACCGTAATAGGTGCCGCGCCCGTTTACCACGATCCGGAACAGGATGAATGTCCGGCGGGGTTCGGGATCGGCTTCCGATCTATTCCGGGGTATGGAAGGGGTGCCCTTCGCAAGGTCATGACCGGCATTGAAAGTCGCAATCCAATGCATTGTGCCTCCTCGAACGGGAACCCCTGCTTACTCTGCCAAGACACCGTGATATCCGTACCGCGCGCACGTGTCTTGACGCCGTGAAGTCTGATGTATCGGTTGTAGCCTTCCCCCTTCACCCCCGTCGCTGCGTGAATCGCGATGAATCAGTCCCCTGAGAAAATCATACTCTCAGGCACGTACCGAACCATTATCCAGATGGATTAGTGCGCCGCAGCGCCGATCTCACGTCTTCTCGTATTGCAAGGGCAGCCGCCAGCCTGAAGAATGAGCTAATGGATGAGGGGAGCTGAAATCCTGGACTCTGCCGCGCATTCTTCTCCGAATTCGTCACCGATCTTGTAGCAAGGCGTTCCGTAATATCGAAACCTGTCTATCGGCGTCCAGGTAATTCAAGAACTCGTGCGTCTCCGAACTCAGGCGGGACCTTGAACACATTTGAGCGGGTCGCGTCCAGTCCGCGACATGGTCCATCGCGAACCTTGAACTGGTGCACCGTGGACTTTCGCTGGCTGGTACCGGTGAGTGGCGACGGCATGGATGTATTGCGGCTGGTACATAGCCCGCATCGCAGCATTCTCATCAGCCGACGGAGCACATCTCGGAGCGGCACTCATGGCGGTGAGATCACGCATACACTGAAGAACTACGTCGGGAGATTCTCCATGAACGCACTCGTCCAGGCCTTGGCAAGCAGCAGTGACAAGTTGCGGTCGGAACTCGAGACGATCTACAAGGATCTCCATCAGCATCCGGAACTTTCCATGCAAGAGGTCCGCACCGCCAAGGTCGCGGCGGACTATATCGAAGCACTCGGTTACCAGGTGGCGCGCGGGGTGGGCATGACCGGTGTCGTCGGCGTGTTGCGCAACGGGCCGGGCGCGACGGTGATGCTCCGCGCGGACATGGATGCGTTGCCCATGGCCGAAAATACCGGCTTGCCTTAYGCGAGTACAGTCAAGGCCACAGATGACGAGGGCGTGGTGGTCGACGTGGCCCACTCCTGCGGGCATGACATGCACGTGACGTGGCTGCTAGGCGCTTCCCGCATCCTTGCAGAGCACCGGGACGCCTGGAAGGGTACGGTCATGGTGGTATTTCAGCCGGGGGAAGAGGTGGCGGCCGGCGCCAGCAGCATGGTCAAGGACTGGCAGGAGGCAAGCTTGCCCAGGCCGGACATCATTTTGGGTCAGCATGTCATGGTGGGCGCGAGCGGCACGGTGAGTTACCGCCCCGGGATTATCCTGTCGGCGGGCGATAGCCTGAAGATCAGGCTATTCGGTCGCGGCTCCCACGGTTCTCAGCCTCAGACTGCCATCGACCCGGTCATCATGGCCGCCTCCACAACGCTGCGCCTGCAGACCATCGTCTCGCGTGAGATCTCGCCCATGGAAAATGCGGTGCTGACCATTGGGGCGCTGCAAGCGGGGACCAAGGAAAACATCATTCCAGACGAAGCCACGATAAAGCTCAATATGCGCACGTTCGATGAAGACGTGCGCGAGTACATGCTGGCGTCTATCAGGCGGATTTGCTGTGCCGAGTGCGATGCGTCGAATGCCGAGCGGGCCCCCGAGTTCACCACGCTCAGTTCGTATCCGCTTACCGAAAACGATGTTGCCGCCACGGGTAGCGTCGCTGACCTTTTCAAGGCTCAGTTTGGCGACAATGCCTACGAAGCATCACCGGCATCGGCCAGTGAAGACTTCAGCGTCTTTGGTCGCACCTGGAACGTGCCATACGTGTTCTGGTTTGTCGGCGGGACCGACCCGGACGTTTATGCGCAAGCCAAGGCGGCCAAGCAGATCAACAAGATACCGAGCAATCATTCCCCCAAGTTTGCACCGGTCATTCATCCTACGCTGGAGACGGGCATGCAGGCGTTGCTTACGGCGGCCTCTGCCTGGCTTTGCGCATCTCAAGGGGCATGATGGAACACGGTCTTTTTGTCTCGGTTGACCTGTTCGGCACCTTCGCATTCGCAGTCAGCGGCGCACTCGCAGCCGAGCAAAGGCGTCTCGACCTGTTTGGCATTGTAGCCATCAGCTATCTGACAGCTTGTGGCGGTGGCGTCGTTCGAGACCTGTGCCTTGGTTCTTTGCCACCGGCCGGCATCTCGGATTGGCGTTACCTTGCCACCTCGGGATTAGCCTCGATCRTGGCGATCTGGGCGCGTCCCATCATTGACCACCTTAAGCATCCAATCGTCTTCTTTGACTCGCTGGGCCTGGGTTTCTTCGCGGTCATTGGTGCACACAAGGCGCTGCAGTTTGGCCACAACATCGAAGTTGCCATCATTCTCGGCATGGTGACTGCTGTCGGCGGTGGATTAGCACGGGATGTGGTCCTCAATCGCGTGCCGATCATCCTGCATAAGGAGATCTATGCGCTCGCGGCCCTGATCGGCGCATCCATCCAGGTTCTGGGACAAGTCATGGAGTGGAGGGTGGCAGTCACCCCTTGGTTCGCTGCGTCGATATGCTTTGCGATCCGCCTTCTCGCATTGCGCTATTCTTGGAGTCTGCCTGTGGTCCGCCGAGGCAACGTAGCGCAATAGGTGCATGACGGTGCATCGTCCGCTGCGCGTCCGGTCGATGCACGCGCGCCCGCCCCGGTGAGTGTCCCGCCCTGGAGGCGTTCGCTTTACAAAACGCGTCAATGCTGGTGCGCAGACGAGGCTTTCAGATCTGGCACCGTGACGGCGACGACTTCGGCAGCCAGGATCTTGTGGGTCGGGTCGGCCAGTTCGAGGCGAAGCTTGTGCGGCCCCGGCGAGAGCCCGACGACGATGATCGGGTCCTCGCTCGTATGCGCCCACGTGCCATGAGCGTCGTCTACCGTCACGTGCAGATGCCCGACGCGGGGCGAGATGTCGACGGCGGGCTTGCCGAATACCGGCATGACACGGAAGTTCTCGGTCCGGAACTGGACGATGACCACGCCGCGTGCGAGCGGTTCGGCAAGTGGCGCGTACGGTATCAGCTTGGGTGCGGGTTCGTTGCTAAGCGGAAGAATGGCTGGTGGGCGAATGGCTTCCTGTGCCGTTTGCGCCGATGCACTGATGCAGCATGCTGTCGCGATGATGGCGGCCGAAAGGTATGTCCAGGTGGGGCGCATGACGTTGTCCTTTTTCGCAGATGGGTTGCCTTGGCGCGGGAGCCGGTCAGGGGCATTCCGCGCGACAGGGGCATTCCGCGCGAGATCAAGGCTGCCTGGCCTTGCCGCCCGGCCAACGTCGATCCATTCACCCCTTCCTCAAGGGACGCAAGCAACTACGCATGATGGCTGACAGGCAGGACCGGGACGAGGAGAATCTGGCAAGAGCACTGAACCTTCGCGTTCAGATTGTTAGATCAGACCCTCGCCAGCGAATTCCATATGGGCCAGCGGGCCAGATGGCCCGCATTACGGTAACCAAGAACGGTAACCAAGAAGTTCTTATGTGGACAGGAGGAAACCTCAGCGTGTCCAGCCGGCTCGACGGCCAAGCCTTCAAGGCGAGGAAGTCGGCCAGAAGCGGCGTGGCGCACGGCGGCAAGCCACGATCTCCAACCATGGGGGGTCAGGCTGGCCGGATCTGGGCAATCACCACCAGAATCACCGCCGCATTGCCGGGCTGCTGGAAGTGGGAGTAGGCGGCCCGCGCATGGCCGGCCTTTTCGCCGAGCACGTCGGCGAAAAAATCGGACGCGCCATCCAGCACCGCCGGCTGCTGCAGCCATCCCTCGGCGCTGGTCACGTGACCTTCGAGGCGGACGATATGGTCCAGCCGCTCGAAGCCGCCCAGATGCGCGTGGATCTGGGCCAGCACATTGAGCGCGGCAAGCTTCGCGGCGCGCTGGCCTTCCTCGAGGGTCAGGTCCTTGCCGACTTGGCCCTGCCAGACCACCTTGCCATCAGCCAGCGGCAACTGCCCGGAAATGAAGAGTAGGTCTCCTGCCTGGCTGACAGCCGTGTAGCTGCCCAGTGGCTGGGGCGGATTGGGCAGTGTCAGCCCATGTGCTGCGAGGCGTTCCTGAACGGACATGATGGCTCCTGATGGGGTTCGGTTGCTTATGGCATGACTTTAGGCGGTGGGCCTCACCTGATAAAGGCATCGGTCGGAACAGGATTTGCTACATGGGGGAACAAGTGGACARCGCGTAATCCGGCCAGAATGGCGCCATTCACGCTATTGGGAAATGAAAAGGATCCTGTGCGGACTCGTGTCGGATGCATCACGATACCAAGCCCGCGACGAGATGCGCGGAGATGCGCGTCACCCTGGTGGCCAACGGTTGTCTCGACGGAGCCGGCGGTCAGTTTTTGAAACGGTGTGGAAAGCGCCACCTCGCCCCTCCGTTTTGTATTCCTCTGTATCAGACCGCGGCCGGGATACACACGCTCAAGAATCTGCCTGCGTATCGCTACACCGCTGATACATCGATCTTCTTAAATGCTCCCTGTATGCCCTCCGGCTCGGCAATTGTCCGATTCGGTTATTTCAAATCACTGACAAGGAGTCAAAGATGAGCAAGATCGAAAAAGCTGTCTACACCGGCACGAGCGAGATCGAGAAAGTTCTCTACACCGGCAAGACCCATACCGCCGGTGGACGCGATGGCGCGGCCCGCAGCGATGACGGTCGTCTGGATATCAAGCTCACGCGCCCGGGCAGCGCAGGTAGCGGAACCAATCCCGAGCAACTGTTCGCAGCGGGCTGGTCTGCCTGCTTCATCGGTGCGCTCGGCAAGGCTGCCCAGGCCGGGGGAGTCACGCTACCGGCCGATGTGGCTGTTGACGCCGAGGTCGATCTTGGCATGACCGGGGAAGCCTACTTCCTGCAGGCTCGCCTGACTGTCAGCCTGCCTGGCTTCGACCGCGAGACCGCGCTTTCGCTGGCGCAGGATGCGCATCAGCGTTGCCCGTACTCGAAGGCCACACACGGCAATATCAATGTCGTGATCGACGTGGTCTGACGGCGCAAGGCCTGCCCGCGTGGCAGGCAGGCCTGCGATCCACCCGATGATCTGATCCAGCGAGCGTGCGGACATCGACACGCTGCGAGGGGCGTTGGCTTGGAGGCGGCGCTACAGGCCGGCAGCGGCAGCGGCAGCGGCGACGGCACGCGGTGCGCGCGCCTCGACGTCCCATGCCACCGCCCGCGTCTGCATCAACGGCTTGGCCAGCGCATCGCCGGCCCTAACCCCTTCGCCGGCTTTCAGGACGAACAGCGGATTGATGTCGATTTCCTGCACGACATTGCGAAGATCGATGGCCAGCGCCGACAAATGCATGAGCGTGTCGACCAGCGCGTCGAGGTCCGCCTTTGGGCGGCCCCGGGCGCCATCCAGGATCGCGAAGGCCCGCAGTTCACGCACCATTTGTTCCGCTTCCGACCGCACGATGGGCGCGAGGCGAAAACTCACATCCTTCATCACCTCGGCGTAGATACCACCGAAGCCCACCATGACGGCGGGTCCGAACAGCGGATCGTTGTTGACGCCGAGGATGAGTTCGTTCGCGCCGCTGACCATCTCCTGCACCAGCACGCCGTCGAGCACCGCTTGCGGCGCATAGGCCTGCGCATTGCGCATGATCTCGTCGAAGGCAGCCGAGACGGTGTCGCTGCCCTGCATGCCCACGCGCACGCCGCCGGCCTCGGTCTTGTGCGGAATGTCGGTCGACTGGACCTTCATGACCACCGGACCGCCCAGGTCAGCGGCGAGGCGAACCGCGTCCGATGCACTGGTCGCCAGTTGCTCTTGCGTGCCGCGGATGCCATAGGCGCTCAATACCTGCTTGGCCTCGTATTCGGTCAGGTCCGTGCCGCGGCCGGCGATGGCGCGGCACACCTCAGGCCGATGAATGAGGAGCGGCTTCTCGCTGGCCAGCGTCTCGATGCGCATGCGCGCCTGTGCGAAAGCCCACAATGCGCCGGCACCACGCGCACAGCGCACCGGGGATTGGTAGCGCGGAATACCGGCGCGATCCAGGATGTCATAGGCCTCCTGCACGCTGGCCGGATCGGCATTCCACGCGACGAGGATCGGAATGTCGCGCTCCCGCGAGACGCGGACGATCTCGCGAGCCAGCTCGACAGCGAGCTTGCCGCTGGCGGCGGCGAGCGCAAGGCCGATCAGATCCACGTTCGGATCGTCTGCAAGTTTCTCGAGCGTGACTTTGAGGAGGTTGGCGTCGGCCAGCAGACTCGCCGTCACGTCCAGTGGATTTGCCACCGCTGCAAACGAAGGAAGCACCTGCTTGAGCGCACTCACGGTCGATGCTTCGAGCGCGGGCAACTGCAATCCACCGTTGGTCGCGCCGTCCGCCATCGCAATGCCGGCGCCACCGGAAATCGTGACGACCGCGAGCCGGTTGCCCTTGGGAAAGCGCCGTGGCAACAGGGCCTTGGCGCAGTCCGCCAGATCGCCGACATCGTTCACTTCGATGATCCCGCTCTGCCGGAATGCGGCGCGGTACAGCGCCATGGCACCGCCGAGGTTGGCGGTGTGCGATGCAGCCGCCCTGGCGCCAGCTTCAGACGTGCCGACTTTCCAGATGAGCATCGGCTTGCCGGCACGCAGCGCGCGCTGGCCGATGCCCACGAGCCTGTGCGCATCCTGGAAGCCCTCGACATAGCCGGCGATCACGTGGGTTTCGGGGTCGTCGATCATCGCGTCCATGAAGTCGAGCGAGGTCGTCACGGATTCGTTGCCGGTCGAGACGTAGTGCCGGAAGCCAATGCCTTCCTGGCTCGCCAGCATCACGATCGAATTGCCGAAGGCGCCGCTCTGCGAGGTGAGGCTGAGATTGCCGGCTGGGTAGGTCAGGCCGTAGGGCGCGCCGAAGCCGACATGGATGCCATCGCTGACGTTCATATAGCCCTGGCAGTTCGGGCCGATTACGTGCATGCCGAATTCGCGGGCCGTGGCAGCGATGTTGCGCCGCGCCTGCGCGCCTTCCTCACCCGTCTCGGCGAAGCCGGAAGAGAGGATCACCGCGAATCGGCAGCCCTTGCGGCCAAGATCGGCCAGCGCGCTGGCGACGCGCTTGGCCGCCACGGCGATCACCGCGACGTCGGGCGCGATGGGCAGCGATGCGACATCCGGATAGCACGGATACCCGCCCACTTCTGCATAGCGCGGATTGACGGGCAGGATCCGGCCCGTGTAGCCCTTGGCCTTGAGATGCGCGATCGGCTGTCCGCTGATGGATGCCAGGTCCTGCGAGGCGCCGATGACGGTAACGGAGCGTGGGTTGAAGAAATGCTTGAAAGTGGACATGAGGTGTTCCTGGCGTACTTCCGGATGGGTCGCGTGCTTCATGCGTCCACCTTGATGTCCCGGGCCTTGATCAGCGCCGCCCAGCGCGTGGTTTCGGCCTGCAGGAGCTTGTCGAACTGCTTCGCGTCGAGCGCGAGGATCTCCGCGTCGAGCGCCGCGAGCTTGTTGCGCACATCGGCGGTGCCCATGGCCGCCTGCAATGCAGAGCCGAGGTAGTCGACGATGGCCGGCGCGGTGCGTGCGTGGACGGCGAGCCCGTACCACGACTGCACCAGCGCGTCCGGATAGCCCGCCTCGGCAATGGTCGGGATGTCGGGCAGCGAGCGCGTCCGCCTGGTGGCATTGACGGCAAGCGGCCGCACGCGCTTGGACTGGATCAGCGGCAGGATCAGGTTCTGCGACACCAGCGCAAACTGCAGTTGCCCGCGCCCCAGGTCCAGCACCGAAGGCGGCTGGCCCTTGTAGCCGACATTGGTGACCCGCAGGCCGGTCGATTCAAAGAACAGCTCCTGCGCGAGATGCAACGAGTTGCCCGCGCCCGGCACCGGGACATTGACCTCGCCCGGCCGCGCCTTGGCCCATGCCGCGAATTCCTTCAACGTCTTCACCGGCACGTCGTTGTGGACCACGAAGACCGAGGGCACCGCCGCCACCGCGCCGATGGCGCGGAAGTTCTGCACGCGGATGCCGGAGTCGGGATACAGCGTCTGGGCCACCGCCAGCACCGGGGTCACGCCCAGCAGCGTGTACCCGTCCGCCGGCGCGCGGCCGGCGAACTCGATGCCGATGCGGCCGTCGGCGCCCGGCCGGTTTTCCACCACCACGCGCTGCGGCAGGTCCAGCGACATCCGGTCGAGCGCCGCGCGCAGCGTGATGTCGACCACGCCTCCCACCGGATACGGCACGATCGCGCGCACCGGCCGGTCGGGGTAGTTGCCCGGTCCCGTGGCGGCCCGGGCCAGTGCCGGCAGCCAGCCGGGGGCGGCCAGCGCCAGGGTGGTTTGCAACGCAGTCCGTGCGAATGCTCGGCGATCCATGTTGTCTCCTTGTTCTGGCCCCGGCTTTCGTGCCGGGTGCCTTTATTCCAGGTATAGCTGCCTCTGCTGCCTCTGCCGCCTCTGCCGGTCAGCCCGGCAGGTAGCTGCGCAGGCGCTCCAGCGACTGCTGCGTCTCGCGTACCAGCCGCTCCATGATGGTCGCCACCGGCTCGACTTCCCGCACCCAGGCGACACTCTGGCCCGCCGCCTCGTACATCAGCGGCGCGATCTCGTGCTCTTCCACCGCCGCCAGCAGGCGCCCGGTCAGCGCCTGCTGGTAAGGCATGTCGAGCGGCTCGGGGGCGCCGGGCGCCGCCCACGCGTCGGAGAACGCGCTGCGCACCACCCGGCAAGGCTTGCCGCTGTGCGCGCGCGTGATGACGGTGTCTTCGCTGCCCGCGGCCAGCAGCCGCTCGGTCAGCGCGGCCGGCAGCCGGTGCTCGGTGCTGCCCAGCCACACCGTGCCGAGCCATGCGCCTTGCGCACCCATCGCCAGTGCCGCGGCGACCTGGCTGCCTTCGCCGACGCCGCCGGCGGCAAGCACCGGCCGGCCTTCCGCCGCCGCGATGATCTGCGGCACCAGCGTGAAGGTGCCGGTGGTCCCGGTATGCCCGCCCGCGTCATAGCCCTGCGCGACCAGCACATCGACGCCGGCCGCGATGGCCTTGCGTGCATGCTTGATGGCGCCGACCAGCGCCATCGTGGTCTTGCCGGCACGCCGCACCCTGGCAAGGGTGTCGACGGGCGTGCCGACACCGGCCGCGAAGACTTCTACCGCGCTCTCGGCCACTGCCTCGACCTGCTCCTCGAACAAGGCCTGCGAGCGCACATACTGCGAGAAGAAGTTGCCTTGCGAGGCCGGCGGCACATCGAAGCGCTCGAACAGGCTGTCGACAAACTGGCGATGCCCGTCCGGAATGGCCGCCGCCACGTCATCGGGGGTGGAGACGCCCGGCAGCGCGGTCGGCAGCAGCAGGTCCACGCCGACGGGAACGCCGGGACACAGCGCGCGCAGGTCGCGCAGCTTTTGCGCGAGTTCGTTGGGGCCGTCGCGCGCGGCGGCATAGACGCCGAGTCCGCCCGCATTGGAGATCGCCGCGGCCACTTCGATGCTGTGCGCCAGTCCGAAGATCGGGTAGCGGATGCCGAGCCGGCGGCACAGCGCGTTGGCCAGGGGATTGTGGCTGGTCTCGGTCATCAGTGCGCTCCGAACAGGTCCGGGTCAAAGTCGAGGCAGGGGTGCTGCGGCATCGCCGCTGCCGTCTTCATCACGTACCTGCCGATCAGGTTCTTGTGGACTTCGCTGGTGCCCTCGCCGATCTGGTTCATCTTGGCATCGCGCAGGAAGCGTTCGATCGGATAGGCATTCAGGTAGCTGTTGCCGCCGAGCAGCTGCGCGCAGTCCACCACCACGCGCATGCACAGGTCGGTGCTGTGCATCTTGGCGATCGAGGCGTGGATCGACGTTTCGGGGTCCTCGCGGTCGTAGCGCTGCGCCGCGCTGTACACCAGGCAGCGCGCGGCTTCGATGCGCGCTGCCATGTCGGCCAGCATCCACTGGATGCCCTGGTGCTCGCCCACTGCCTTGCCCGACACTTGCCGATGCCCGGCGTACTGCGCCGCGATCTGCAGCGCGCCGGCCATCCGCCCCAGTGCAATCGCCGCATGGCCGATCCGGGCGCGCACCAGCGTGTCCTGCGCCAGCGCCATGCCCTGTCCCTCTTCGCCGAGGCGATGCGACGCCGGCACGAACACGTCGTCCAGACGCACCTCCGCGATCGGCACGCCATGCCAGCCGAGCTTGGGGATGATGGCCGAGACGCTGAGCCCTTCGGCTTCGCGCGGCACCAGGAACGCAGTCAGCCCTTTGCTGCCGCCGGGCCCGTCGGCGAGCGATGCCACCACCACAAACATGTCGGCCACCGTGGCGCGGGTAATGAACTTCTTCACCCCCGACAACCGGTAGCCGCCGGGGTGCCGGCTGGCGACGGTGCGCAGCCGAGCGAGGTCCGAGCCCGCGCCGGGCTCGGTCAGCGCGAACGCGGATTGCTTGTCGCCGCGGGCCAGCAGCGGCACCGTCTGCGCGCACAGCTCGGGCGAGCCGCCCGCGACGATCGGGCGCGACGACAGGTCCGTGCCCGTCACGAGCGAGGCCGCGGTGCTGCAGACCCGGGCGATTTCTTCGATGATCCTGACGCGCAGCAGCATCGATGCCGCCGTGCCGCCAAATTCCCGGGGGAATGCCGTGGCGATGACGCCGCTTTCGGCCAGCGCGCGGAAGGTGTCCCAGGCGAAGTCGTCATTGCGGTTTGCCGCATTGGCCTTCGGGCCGATGGTTTCCTGGACCAGCGCCTGGACTCGGGCCAGCGTATCGGTTTGCGCCGCGTCGAGCGGCGCCAGCGGATGGCGTTCGGCGGATAGGGGCATGGGTCGGTGTCTCCTCGTGTGGGTCAGTGTGGTCAGTGTGGTCGGTGCTCGTCGGTGTCCATTGCTTGTAACGATAGAGAGGCGGTATCCTCCGATCAATGCCGGCAGGAGAAAGCAGGTATCTCGCCGGAAGATAGCGGGAGCCAAGGCATGCAAACGGAAGCAGGGCAGGACCTCACACTCAAGGCGCTGGCGACCTTCGTGGCGGTGGCGCGCACGGGCAGCGTTTCGGGGGCAGCGGCGCAGCTCGGGCTGGCGCAGTCGGCCATCAGCAGGCAGGTGGCCGAACTGGAGCGGATGTTCGGCGGCGCGCTGTTCTACCGCACCGGGCGCGGCGTACGGCCGACCACGCTGGCCGCGCAGGTGCTCGCCGACGCCGAGCCGCTGCTGGCCGGCGCCCGGCAACTGGTGGAGTCGGCGCGGGGCGAGGCGGGCAACGTCGGCGGGATGGTCACGCTCGGGCTGGTGCCGGCGGTGGCGCCGCTGCTGTCGAGCCGGCTCTACGCCGCCGTGCAGGAGCGCCTGCCGGCGGTCCGGCTGCGCATCGTGGAGGGCTACAGCGGGGAGATCGAGACCCGGCTGACGCAGGGCAGCATCGACCTTGCGGTGCTCAACCGCTACCGCGCCGAAGGCCGGAACAGCTACCGGCGCCTGCTCGACACGCCGCTGATGCTGGTGGGCCGGCGCGCGGCCTTGCAGGCGCACTGGCGCACGGTGGGCGGCAGGCCGGCGTCGATCACGGCGCGCCAGCTCGGCGGCGTGCCGCTGGTGCTGCCGGTGCCCCCCAACGCCATCCGCAACCTGCTCGACGAGCTGGCCATCGCCCATCGCATCCCGCTCAATGTCTGCATGGAGGCCAGCTCATCGGTGGTCATCAAGCGCATCATGTTTGACCACGCCGCGTTCTCCGTGCTGCCCTACCACGCGGTCGCAGCCGAGCTGGAGAGCGGTGACTTCGATGGCGTGCCGCTGTCGGACCGCGCCTTGCGGCAATCGGTCGTGCTGGCCACCAGCAGCCAGCGCCCGTTTACGGCTGCCGCGCGGCAGGTGGCGCAGATGATCCCGGGGATTGCGGATGCGTTGATCCGCGAAGGCATGTGGCGGCGATAGGTGGTGGTCGCGGCGAAGCACAGGCGCCGCTCTTGCGTGCGTGGGCGCTTCCATCACCGCGGCCGGATCACCGGGTTGGACGAATCGGGCGAACTGTGCGGGCGAACTGTCCGGGCGAACTGTGCGGGCGGCAGGAATGGAAAGTAGGGATCGCCGGGAGCGATTGCTCATGGCGAAAACGCCCTCGCCAGCCGGCAAGGCCGGCGGGCGAGGGCGGGGACCAGATGGCCGCGTCCGTCAGCGCCGGCCGGCAAGTCGGCGGATCACCGAAATGAAGTGATCGACTTCCCCGGTCGTATTGTAGAAAGCCAGTGACGGGCGCACCGTGGCCTCGACGCCGAAGCGACGCAGGATGGGCTGGGCGCAGTGATGGCCTGAACGCACCGCAATGCCTTCTTCATTGAGCGCGCGGCCGACTTCCTCGGTCTCATACCCCTTGAGCACGAAGGACAGCACGCTGGCCTTGTCCCGCGCGGTGCCGATCAGCCGCACCCCCGGGACAGGCGCCAGCAGCCGGGTGGTATATTCGAGCAGGTCATGCTCGTAGCGGGCGATACTGTCGATGCCGACGCGTTCCACATAATCCAGCGCGGCACCGAGGCCGACCGCATCGGCGATATTGCCGGTGCCTGCCTCGAAGCGATTGGGTGGCGGCTGGAACTCGGTGCGCTCGAAGGTGACGTCGGCGATCATGTTGCCGCCGCCTTGCCAGGGTGGCATGTGCTCCAGGATCTCGCGCTTGCCATAGACCACGCCGATGCCGGTGGGGCCGAAGATCTTGTGCCCCGAGAACACGAAGAAGTCGGCATCGATGGCCTGCACGTCCACGCGCATGTGCGAGACCGACTGCGCGCCGTCGACCAGCGCCCTGGCGCCGGCAAGGTGCGCCAGTTCGACGATTTCCCGGACCGGCACCACCGTGCCCAGCGCATTGGAGACCTGCGTCACCGCCACGATGCGGGTGCGGTGGTTGAGCAGGCGCCGGTACTCGTCCAGCCGTACCTGGCCGGAATCATCCACCGGTATGACCCGCAGCCTGGCCCCGACCTGCGCGGCAAGTTGCTGCCACGGCACGATGTTGGCGTGATGCTCCAGGTGCGAGACGATGATCTCGTCGCCTTCGCCTACATGGCTCACCCCCCAGGTCTTGGCGATCAGGTTGATCGCCTCGGTGGCGCCGCGCACGAAGATGATCTCGTCGGGCGAGGCGGCGCCGATAAAGCGCTGCACCTTGCTGCGCGCGGCCTCGTAGGCATCGGTGGCGCGCGCCGCCAGCGCATGCGCGGCGCGGTGGATATTCGAGTTCTCGTGCGCATAGAAATGCGAGATGCGCTCGATCACCTGGCGCGGCTTGTGGGTGGTGGCGGCATTGTCGAACCACACCAGCGGGCGGCCATTGACGCGTTCCTGCAGGATCGGGAAGTCGCGGCGCACGGCGTGCACGTCGAACGGCGCGCCCGACGGCGCCGCCGCCCACGGCAAGGCGTCGCCGTGGCCAACGCCTTGCGGTACCAGGCGCGGCACACCGCTCGCGTCGGGCAGTGCGATGCGGTCCAGGCTGCCCGGGCCGCTGCGTGACGCAAGCCCCGCAGTGTCGAGGAAATAATAGGCGCTCGCCGCCTGCCCCGGCCGCGGCGAAGCATCGGCGACCGGTGGCACCCCCAGCGCGGTGCCGCCGAAGCGGCTTTCCAGCGCGGGCGCCGCGTTGGTCACGGTATCGGGCAGGCCGTTCTGCGCGGCCGCGCTAGGCAGCAGCGCTGGCGCGCGGTTGCCCAGCGACAGCACATGGGTTGGCGCCGCCGGCGCCAGGTTGGCGCCTGGCACCTTGCCTTGGGGAATGGCGGCGCCAGGCACGCCGGTGCCCGTGCCGCCCGGGCCCGCCAGCGGCGAGCCGGCAGGCGCGGGATTGCCGGCCACGGCCAGCGCTGGGGCAAGCTCGGGCGCAAGTTCCGCCGGCTTGCCCGGCAAGGCCGAGAAGAAGGCCCCGGCCAGCCGCGCCAGCACGGCAGGATCGGGCAGGCCCGCGGGCACCTGCGGTGCTGCCGGAACGCTTGCGCCCGGATTACTTGTAGGTGTCAGGGTAGTCATGGTACTTGCCGATTTCCACGTCATCGAGAACCGCCAGCGCGTCCGGCGCATGCACCGCGAGCGAGCAGTACAGGGAGATCAGATAGGAGGCGATGGCCTGGTCGTTGATGCCCATGAAGCGCACCGACAAGCCCGGGCCCTGTTCGCCCGCCACGCCGGGCTGGTACAGGCCGACCACGCCCTGGCGCTTGTCGCCCACGCGCAGCAGCAGGATCTTGCTCTTGCCGTCGGCCACCGGCACCTTGTCCGACGGAATCAGCGGAATGCCGCGCCAGGTGATGAACTGCGAGCCGAACAGGCTGACCGTGGGCGGCGGCACGCCACGGCGCGTGCATTCGCGCCCGAAGGCGGTGATCGCCAGCGGATGCGCGAGGAAGAACGCGGGCTCCTTCCACACCTTGCCGAGCAACTCGTCGAGATCGTCCGGCGTGGGCGCGCCGGTCAGCGGGAAGATCCGCTGCTCTTCGGCCACGTTGGCCAGCAGGCCGTAGTCCGGGTTGTTGATCAGTTCGCTTTCCTGGTGCTCCTTGATGGTCTCGATGGTCAGGCGCAGTTGTTCCTTGACCTGGTCGTGCGGGCTGCTGTACAGGTCCGACACGCGCGTATGCACGTCGAGCACGGTGCTGACCGCGTTCAGGAAATACTCGCGGGGCTGCTCTTCGTAGTCGACGAAGGTGCGGGGCAGGCGGCCCTCGCTGTCACGCTGGGTGCAGGCCACCTGTACGGTTTCAGGGTTCTGCACCTTGTTCAGGCGATAGATGCCCGCCTCGACCGGGACCCATTGCAGGAAATGCGTCAGCCAGCGAGGCGTGATGGACGCGAGTTGGGGAACGGTCTTGGTCGCGTTGGCTAGTTGCCGTGCTGCGTTATCGCCGAGCGCGGTCTGGCTGCCTGCTGATGCCGACATGTAAAACTCCTGGTTGATATGAGAAAAACAGGGAAGGTTATGAGCAGGGCGATTATCAAAGCCGTCATGGCCGCCTTCAACAGGCTATAGACGGCAAACTGCCCCGCCTGGTGACATACCGCTAGCGTGTACCGCCGGCACTGGCCTGGCGCCGCAGCTCCGGCTCCGCGCCATGGCTGGCGCCAAGCAGCCAGGCGATAGGCACCCCCAGCGCCAGCGCGAGCTTCTCCACCGTGACGATCGATGCGATCACGCTGCCACGCTCGATCTCGCCCACGTAGGAGCGGTTCAGGCTGGCATGCTCGGCCAGTGTTTCCTGCGACCAGCCTTGGACTTCGCGCAACTCGCGCACGGTGCTGCCCAGCGTACGGACAAGGTCGTTCATGGCAGGGCAGCCTCCGCAAAGGGTCGGGCAGGCTCGCCCTCGCTGCGCGATACCGCCTGCGTGACATGCGCACCGGGCGCGACATCCTGCGTGACCCAGACATTGCCACCAATGACCGCGCCGCGGCCCAGCGTGATGCGGCCAAGGATGGTCGCGCCGGCGTAGATCACCACATCGTCCTCGACGATCGGATGGCGCGGCAGGCCTTTTTCCAGGTGGCCCTTGGCATCGCGCGGAAAACGCTTGGCGCCGAGCGTGACGGCCTGGTACAGGCGCACCCGTTCGCCGATGATGGCGGTTTCGCCGATCACCACGCCGGTACCGTGATCGATGAAGAAGCCGCTGCCGATGCGCGCGCCCGGATGGATATCGATGCCGGTTTCGGCGTGCGCCAGCTCGGCCACGATGCGGGCCAGCAGTGGCAGGCCGAGCTGGTACAACACATGGGCAAGGCGGTGATGGATCATCGCCAGCACGCCGGGGTAGCACAGCAAGACTTCATCGACGCTGCCGGCGGCCGGGTCGCCGTGGTAGGCCGCCAGCACGTCGCTGTCGAGCAGGATGCGGATCTGCGGCAGGCTGGCGGCAAAGTCCCGCACCGCGGCCAGCGCGCGGGTCTCGAGCTCGGGCGGGCCGTGCTCGGCGTGACGGGCGGTGTAGCGAAGCTCCAGGCGCGCCTGGGTCAGCAGCGCATGCAGCGCCGCGTCGAGCGAATGTCCGATATAGAGATCCTCGCTCTCCTGGCGCAGGTCCGGCGGCCCGAGGCGCATCGGAAAGAGCGCGCCCTTCAGGGCCACCACGATCTGGGCCAGTGCTTCGCGTGAGGGCAGGTCTCGCCCGCCCGGCTCGAGCAAGCGTTGCTGGCCCTCGCGCCATTGCCGGCGAACCTGCTGCAAGGCCTGGACGATTTCGTCTACGTCAAAGTTCGCCATTGCTGACAACTCCTTTTGTTGCGCCAGTCAGGCGACTACTGCTGCGACCATGGCAGGCCGTGAAAGCGCCAGCCGCCCAGGCCGCCGCGCCGCTGTTGTTCGTCGAGATCGCCCTCAAAGCCTTCCTGCACGTTGTAGACCTGGGCCAGTCCGGCCTTGGTGGCCGCCTCGGCGGCGAGCGCTGAGCGATTGCCGCTGCGGCATAGCAACAGCACCACCGCGTCCTTGCCGGTCTTGGCTTCGAGTTCGCGCACGAAGCGGGGGTTGCGGGTCAGGCTGGTGCCGGTCGCCCAGGGCACGTGCAGGCTGCCGGGTACATGGCCGACAAAGGTTCGCTCTTCCTGCGAGCGCACATCGACCAGCAGCGCGTGGCCGGCGTTGAGCAGCTCCCACGCCTGTCGCGGCGAGATGGTGCCGGCGTAGGGCAGGCCGGCGGAGCGGGCAAGCTCGTGGGCAGTTTGCAGCGCGGGATGCGCGATTCGTTCTTCCAGTGCAGTCGTCATAGCGTTCTCCTCCTTCAGGTCTTCACCCCCGCCAGCATTGCGCCGGCTTGCTTGCACAGCGCACGGTTGCAGGGCGATGGCAACTGTCTATAGCCACCAGGCACACTATGAAAGGACGCAACAGGAATGAAAACGAAGAAATCCGCATTTCTAAAGACGCCCCGGACCTTCCGGTTCTGACTAGCGCCGAGCCGATGGGATGGAAAGCGGAAAGGAGCGCGCCGCCCGGCAGGGCATGCGGCGATATGCGCAACGAGCTGGATCAGGCGTCGTCGGTTGTTGATCAGGCTGCCCTGAGATCTGGGCGAGACAGCCCAGCTGCGTACAGCCGCGACCATTGGGATGGCCTCGCGATGTCGATGCCTGCCAGGCGAGGCAGGGCTTGTGCGTCTGGATCGATCACCAAGTTTATGAAGCAAGCCGCGTCGGACCAACGAATGATTGAGCCTATGCATATGCCGCAGGGATTGCCGCGGGTAGCGGTCCATTGGCGCATATAGCGCATGGCGATTGTCCTTCTTGCTTGTTCGCCGGGAGAAGAACCCTGAGCCGGCATCCACGTCTCCCGCGCCACCACCGGCCGGTCTTCGCATCGCGCGCCGGGCTAGACAGATCGCGCTATCGGCTCGTTATCGGCTCGTTTTTCGGCTCGTTCGCCAGGGTCTCTATCCGTACCTTGGTCGAGTCCTTGAGAACCGTCAATCTGGTGCGATGGAGTAGCGCATGGTCTGGCGCAGAGCCGTCACTGTTCAGCCGCTTCACCTTGTTGAATACGACAGAGAAGCTTTCCTGGGTGACGGTCGCCGATGCGTATCCTTGTGCGTCGTGATCGACGTACTGGAGATCGGGGTTGTTGGCCTTGAGGAAAGCGTCGAACGCCGCTGGCGTGGCGACGAGTGGAGCGAGCGGCGTGCCGCTCCATGCTGCCTTGACGTAGGTGTAGAACGACGTGCTGCTGATGCCGGCGCAGACGAAATCAACCAACACCGGCGTGCCGGCCTCGGGGGTCGGCCCGCCGCGCACGACGCCGCACTGGAAGGCGTGCAAATCCCCCGTGATGGCGATGACGTTGCGGATCGAGGCCTGTTCCAGGTAGGCGAGCAGGTCGTGCTTGTCCGTGGGGTAGCCGTCCCACGAATCGCAATTGATGACGAAGCGGTCCTCCGATGCGCCATTCGCGGTGCGCAAGGCCGCCCACAGCCGGTTCAGCATGACCTCGTTGCCCCACACCTTCCATGTGGCGCGCGACGTCTTCAGCTTGTCCTTCCACCACTGGGTTTGCGCCGGGCCCAGCATCGACGGAGCGCGGCCAAGCCGCGCCGTAGCCAATGCTTCGAAGCGTTGCAGCACCTCAGGCTTCACGAAGTAGCGCGATCCGACTGCGTCGTCGCCGTGAACGGGATCGTGTCCGCGAGCCTCGGCTATCGCCCGTGCGCTGATCACCTGGCCGTCGCGGTACAGCCGCTCGTCGGTCATGATCAGTTGCATCAGCGAGCCAAAGCTGAAATCGCGATAGATGCGGATGTTGCGATATGACGCATCCTCCGGAGCGAACTCCACATCGCTCCAGTCGATCGGCATATATTCGGCCCACGCCCGGGTGGCGTTGCGCCGGCGTTGCGTCTCCTGCTTGCCCTCATTGGTGTAAGCCTGATGATCCTGCCAGCCATCGTCAGAGAATTCGTGATCATCCCAGATTGCAATGATCGGGAACCGGCGATGAACGTCCTGCAGTCGCGGGTCGGTCCGGTACGTTCGATATAGCGCGCGATAGTCGGCCAGCGTATGGGCGTAGACGCCGCCGCCCGGCATCGGCTGCCCATCGGGCAGGTTCAACGGCGGGTGCGCAGGTTCCGCAGGGCTGGCCGCTTGCGCACCCACCGTCTCATAGATGTAGTCGCCGACGTGCACGACGAAGTCGAGATCCGTCTCGGCCGCCATCAGCGTCATCGCCTGCCAGTGGTTGACGCCCCAGTCCTGGCACGTGAGCCACGCGAAGCGGACCCGGGTGTTGGCATCGGCCGGGCCGGGCGCCGTCAGCGCCGTGCCGGTGCCGGTCACGTCATCGCCGGCGACGAATCGGTAGTGGTACAGGGTCTTCGGCGACAACCCGATGATTTTCGCCCGAACGGTATGGTCGAAGCGGCGCAATGCGCTCAGCCGTACACTTGCGACGGTCGTTGCAAAGTCCGGCCGTGTCGACACGTCGAGT
This sequence comes from Cupriavidus sp. 2TAF22, assembly GCF_052115045.1. Taxonomy (NCBI): domain Bacteria; kingdom Pseudomonadati; phylum Pseudomonadota; class Betaproteobacteria; order Burkholderiales; family Burkholderiaceae; genus Cupriavidus; species Cupriavidus sp. 2TAF22. Next base: position 1,313 of record NZ_JBFRFX010000044.1, on the reverse strand, counting down.
CGCACCGGCACCACGTCAACGTCGCCCTGCGCGGCGACGCAGCGGGTCCAGAACACCACCGACGCGTCCCGCGGGTCGCCGCTGGCAATGCCCTGCGGGAACAGGTATCGGCCCTTGCGCGCCGACGCGACGCCCGGCGGCCCGGACCCGCAAGCCGTGAGCGCACCGGATGCAACGGCGATGGCAAAGAAGGCCGACGACTTCAGAAAATGACGGCGTTTCATCCAACCTCCGTTACGCGCCGGACCCGGCACGGTACGCTCGGACTACAGGCGCATCCGGAACCGGTGACCGTCCGCGCGTCGAGCGGGACCTGCCACAGGCGCCGGGCAACGTTCTACTGGCCCTCGCCCGTGTCACATCGGCTTTGCTGCCGTCCGGAAGACCTCGCTGAGGTCGGCATCTTCCAGTACTGGCGTGACCTCAAGCTTCATCAGGTCGCTCCACAGGTAGGCGAATTCAGTCAGAAGCTTCACATCGTTTGTCTCGAGCAGGTCGAAGCCGCCGCTCAGGTCTGCCCTGGTCCATCTGCCCAGCAAGGTGACGCCCGCCGGCGGGAGCCCGCCGGTCTTCTGGAATCGCCCGATTATGTCCTCCCGGACTCGCGTATCCGGGGCCCAAGTGAATGTCAGCATGAACTTCATGGATGGCCTCCTTTGCTGTTTGGCCGATTGAAGCCTGTTATACGGGCGCTGCCTGAGCTTGGATGCAATGACAGAAACGGCCTTGGACGGGCGGCGTCATGGTGACGGCCTCGCCCGCCTAGCACTATTGTAGAAAGAGCAGAAATAGCCAGCGCGAAATCACCAAGAGCAAGTTCTGGTGCCGGACAAGCGGCCGCCATCGCCTGCGCGATGGCGGCGAGAGCGTGCTGCACAACAGCCAACGGGATCAGCTTCTTCGTGCCGGGCATCGGTTTTCAAATCTGAACTTCAGGATTTCAAAAGTGAAATAGATGCGGTGGATCTGCTTCTTAATGTTCAGCAAAATCAAGGAGATGCCAGTTTTTTGGCGTGTTGGCCCGGTTCCTGCGAGTAGGGGGGCTGCCATCAAGGGCCCTCTGAAAATTTCGTGGTGTGGACGGCTTGACCTGAAGCGCTTTCTCTCCGACTTTCCGTTGCCATGCGTTGTGGCAACACCGTTTCCTGATGCTCATGGACTACGCCCCGATCAAATCCCTGCTGATTGCCAACCGTTCCGAGATCTCCATCCGCGTGATGCGCGCGGCTGCCGAGATGAATATCCGGACCGTGGCGATCTATTCGAAGGAAGACCGCCTCGCGCTCCATCGCTTCAAGGCCGATGAGAGCTAC
>NZ_JBFRFX010000043.1:0-57836 GCF_052115045.1 Cupriavidus sp. 2TAF22 | reverse complement strand
GCCTTTCGCAACCATAGTGGGCGTTGGGAGCCGTTGCCAGGCGCAGGCTCGCTCGACGAGATGGCCCAGGTGGTCGTCACGCTCCTGGAGCCGTACCTACAGCCTGATAATTATTAAATCTATTTACGGGATGTTGTACTAGCACGGTAATAGTTGCCCAGTCACCGTGCGGCAGTTTCAAACCTGTTGTCAGGCCAATCGACGCCAGAACCGCCAGCCCGACGCGCAACGCGTGGAATGATTTCGCCTGGCGCAAGTGGCCGAAGGGGTCAAGAATCCGCCCGATATGGCGACGCAATGTATCCAACGCCATCTCCAAACCAAGTGTGACCGAACGCCGGTTTCCGCTCTTTTACACCTCGCTCTCCAAACCTGCCATGCACAAATACTTGAGCTCGGTGTAGTCATCCAGACCATATTTGGAGCCCTCCCTGCCGTATCCCGACTGCTTGATTCCGCCGAAGGGTACGGTTGCGGATGAGATCAGACCTGCATTGATTCCAACCATGCCGCACTCGAGGGCCTCGCTGACTCGCCAGGCCCGGGCCAGCGAGCGGGTAAAGACATATCCCGCTAATCCATACTCGGTGCTATTCGCAATCTCGATGGCTTCTTCCTCGTCACGGAATGTATAGAGGGCTGCCAACGGTCCAAAGATCTCATCTGTCGCGACTCGGGCACCAGGGCGTACCCGGCTCAGTACGGTCGGGGAGAAGCAAAGCTCCCCGATCGGATCGGGCGATCCCCCACAGAGCAAATTTGCTCCGCCAGCCACTGCGTCGTCGACAAGAACTTGCATACGCTCGTGCGCGTTGTAGTCAATGAGCGGGCCCTGGTCAACGCCCGTCGCCATGCCGTCCCCTACGCGCAACTTCTTGACTTCCGCAGCCAGCCGCTCTGCGAACGCGTCATGAATCGACTCCTGGACGAGAATGCGATTGGTGCAGACACATGTTTGCCCGGCATTTCGAAACTTTGACTGCATCAGCCCTTCCAATGCCTTCTCGAGGTCAGCGTCTTCGAACACGATGAATGGCGCATTGCCGCCAAGCTCCAGTGACAGTTTCTTGAGACTCGGAGCACATTGTGCAGCCAGCACGCGCCCCACCTCTGTGGAACCGGTGAGTGTCAGCTTGCGAACGTCAGGGCTTGAGGTCAGGACCGCGCCGATTTCGCGGGAAGAGCCGGTGATAACTTGCAGGATGCCGGCCGGAAGACCGGCCTCCTCCGCGAGGTAGGCTAGCGCAAGCGCGGAAAGAGGCGTCTGCTCAGCGGGCTTGACGATGATGGAGCAGCCAGCGGCGAGCGCGGGGGCCACCTTTCGGGTCACCATCCCAGACGGGAAATTCCACGGAGTAATTGCCGCACACAGGCCTACGGGCTGCCGAATGACCAGTTGACGAGTGTAGGGATCGTTCGAGGGAATGATGTCGCCGTAGCCACGGCGCGCCTCCTCGGAGAACCACTCGATGTAGGAGGCAGCGTAGGATATCTCGGCCCGCGCCTCCTGCAGCGGCTTGCCCTGCTCCAGCGTCAACAGGGTCGCAAGGTCTTCCAGATTCGCCTGGACGAGATCGAACCATCGACGCAGGACCGTCGCGCGCTCCCCGGCGGTGCTCTTGGCCCATCGCTTCGCCGCCGCAGCTCCGCATGCGATTGCCTGATCCGCTTCCCTCGCCCCTAACCTTGGCACCTTTGCTACGACATTGCCACCAAATGGATTCTTTACATCAATCCATTGGGTCCCTTCCACCCATTCGCCCCCTACCAGACACTGGGAACGCAGTAGTTCGGGATTCTTCAGGTTTACGGTCGTCTCATTCATACGGTTTCTCTCCTTTGCCTTGGGTTCTGCACAATGCCGTCAGCCCTGACCGACGGCTTGCTTGCCAGCGTCGACGATGACTTCCAGCAACCTCGGCTGCCGGGATTCGATGGCGGCACGCAGGGAACTTGCGAGCTGAGAAGGATCTGCAATCCGTTCGGCGTGGACACCCATACCGCGTGCCATCTCAACGAAGTTCAGTGCCGGATTGACCAAATCCATGCCGAGGAAGTCGTCGCAGTTACGCATTGCTACCAGGCGTTCCTTGATGATTCGATAGGATTTGTTGTTGACGATGACGTACGTGATCGGGAGCTTCTCGTGCGCCGCCGTCCATAGCGCCTGGATGGCGTACATCGCGCTTCCGTCCCCAACCAAAGCGACCACGGGTGTATTCCGCCTGGCAAGGGCGGCTCCGACTGCTCCACCCATGGCAAAGCCCAACCCGCCGCTGGCCAGCCCAAAGAAGTCGCGAGGTGCCGTTACCTCGAGAAAATTGGACAACAGGGGCGAGGTTGTTGGCGCCTCCTCAATCACGATGGTGCCAGCCGGTATTGCGTCCGCGAGCGTCATGGCCAGAACACGAGGATCGATCGGCTCCGACGCTTGCATAGTGGATGCATGCCGGCGAAGCTCTTCTCGCCGAACCGTCCAGTTCGAATCACGCAACCGACCGAGTCGAGCACGGGCCTCATCCCGGTCGTCCGCGCTTTGCGTCGAAGCGATTCGTGGCAGGAGTTCAGTGAGCGTTTCCTTGACCCCCGCTCGTACCGCGAGGTGCGTGGGGTAGTTTTTGCCAAGCTCCCAGTCGCGCTCCGAGATGTGAATGACCCGCAGTTCATCCGGCATCGGGTCGGTTTCACTAAATGCCGACATTCTCAACAGATCACCGCCGAGGACAATCAATAGGTCATGCCTGCCAAGCAACTCCCGCACTTTCGCCTGATTGCGCGACAGGTCGCCCATGAACGATGCGTGCTTAGACGGATACCGCGTGTTGTAAGGAATAGGTTCATGGTAGACCGCAGCACCGATCCGCTCCGCGAGCTCTTGAGCCTCCGTGAACGCGTCCTGCTCTGCAAGCTCTCGTCCGGCAACGATGACTGGCGCTTTGCTGGCGAGGATCGCATCGACAAGTGCGTCACGCGTGCGGCTTGACGGGCCACCCATTGCGTCGACTCGTGTGCTGAAACCCAGCTCCAGTTCTGCTTCGTCATCGAGAATGCTACCCGGCAGACTGAGGAAAACCGGGCCGAAGGGCGGGGTCATGGCAATCTTCGCTGCGCGGCGAACGACTCGAGGCAGATCCTCTACCCGTTGGATCTCATATGCCCATTTGACCAGAGGCTCTGCGAGCGGTACCAAAGGTTCATACAGCATTGGCTCCAGCAAGCCGTAGCCCAGCTCATACTGCCCTGCCGTGACAATCATCGGAGAGCCCGAAAATTTCGCGTTGTACAGTGCGCCCATCGCGTGGCCAAGGCCAGGAGTGCAGTGCAGATTGACCGCAGTCAGTCGACCAGTTGCCCTCGCGAATCCATCTGCCATGGATAAGACGACAGACTCCTGCAGCCCCAGGACATACTGGATCCCCGTCGCTTCTGGCATAGCCTCCATCAGCGCCAGTTCGGTGGTCCCCGGATTGCCGAACACATGCGTGACACCTTCATCTTGCAGGAGCTTCAAGAACGCGGCGCGGCCGCTGAGACGCTGTTTGGTCATAGGTTATCAGGCGCGATCTCCCGATCGCACCAAGAAGTAGTTGAGTACGGAAACTGTTGGGCTGCGCATCGCAGCCCCTGCCGTCATCGCCCAAAGAGACGAAAGCGATGAGGAAAAAAAGCGAGAACCTGGCGGTTCTGGTTCTAGCCCACTGCCGCGCCTCGCCAGAAGATTGGAGGCAGGGACTGGAGCGATCGTGCGGGCGTCGTCTGCGCCCTGGCTGGTGCGAGGTGTCGCGGTTGCATCCTGTCTCCCAGAAAGCTGTGTCTTGAGAGCAAGAATAGAGGCAACCTGCAATTCTTTACAAGTTCAATCTATTTCCAATTTCGATTGCATTTTTCGCATAAATCACGCGCCTCGCCGCGCCGGAGGACGGGCCTTCCAATGTTCCTTGAGTTCCGCAAGGAAGCCTTCGGCGCTCGGCGTGAGGCCGCGATCCTTCAAGACGATGACCCCAATATGACGCGTCAGTACTGGCTGCGCGAGCGGCTTCAGTACCAGACCCGGGCCAAGTGCTGCGGGAATCGCCCCACCCGGAACAATGGCCAGGCCGACACCAGCGTGGACAAACTGCATTACCGTGGCAAACTGGGTCACCGTCACGGCGTGCTGCAGGTTCAGCCCCGCAGCCGCCGCGGCCCCGTCCAACATCCGGCGGGTCTGGGCTTCCTTCGGCAAGGAGACCATGGCATAGTTGGCGACCTCGACAAGCGTCAACGTCTTCCGTCCGGCAAGCGGATGATTCGCCGGCATGACGACGTGAAAGCCTTCCCGGCCCAGCGCGATCGCGGAAAATTCCGCGGGAACATCGTCAACATACGTCAAGCCGAGATCGGCGACGCCACTGCGGATATTGTCCAGGACAGTGCCGTGCACGCCTTCGCGCACCTGGATTTCAATACGTGGCCGGGATTCCCGGTAACGTGCCACAACGATGGGCAAGTGAGTCGAGGCCACCGACATCACCGCGGAGATGATGACCTGCCCGCGCTGCTCGTCAGCGATTTCCCGCATTCCTTCAAAGGAAATCCGGAGGTCGGCGAGAATGCGGTTTGCCAGCGCGACGAACTCCAGCCCCGCAGCGGTGATCTCCACCTTGCGAGTGGAGCGTCGGAAGAGCTCGACACCTATCGCTGCTTCAACGCGCTGCAGCGTACGTGTCAACGCCGGCTGCGACAGGTCCAATGCTATCGAGGCAGCAAGAAGGCTTCCTTCGTCTGCAATGGCGCAGACCGCCTGTAATTCGCGGGAGCTCAGATCGGGGACAAGATTCTTGTTCATGGCAGCGGACGATTGGTGTTCCAAGGGCACGGCAATTATGCCGCACGGCAAGCGGCGGCGGTCTGTCCCTGCCGACCAAGTTCATGCTTACCACAGGAGCCCTCACGCAGCCTTAGGTGCGTTGCATCGCCCGGTCGAATCCGCAGCGTTGATCCTGCTTCAAGGCGCGCGCCGCCGGTCTTGCGACCGGAACGGCGTTGTCAAGTGGCCCGGATCTACCGACCGATCAGGCCAATCGAATACCTGCTGCCTTGATGATCTTCGCGTACCTATCCGCCTCTTGGGCGCAGAAAGCCGCGAAGCGCTCAGGCGACTCTCCAAGCGGGTCTGCCGAGAGATCCGCAAGACGCGCCTTGACATCCTGGTTTGCGAGGGCCTTCGCCGCGGCGGACTGGAGGATCCCTACGGTTTCTGGCGGCATCCTGGCGGGGCCCCACAGACCGTACCAGGTCGTCATCGTCATCTCCGGAAAGCCACTTTCCACGAGCGTCGGCACATTCGGCAGGCTCTTCGCGCGGCGGGTCCCAGTCACCGCCAGCGCGCGAAGCTTTCCGGCTTTGACCAAAGGCAGCGAGGCTGGCATGGAGTCGAACATGAAGGTCACCTGCCCCCCGATCAGATCCGTCAGTGCCGGAGCGCTGCCCTTGTAGGGGACGTGGACCGCCGAGATGCCTGTGGTCATTCTGAAGAGTTCCCCCGCCAGATGACCCGGCACGCCGTTGCTTGCCGAGGCAAAGCTGCAGCCGGTGGGTTGCGATTTAACGTACCTGATCAGGTCGTTGACGTTGTGCACCGGCAGGTCTGCGGCAACAAGCAGTTGCAGCGGCGTGGAAGCAAGGCTTGTGATCGGGGTAAAGTCCTTGAGCGGGTCGTGCGGAAGCTTGGAGTACAAGAACGGATTGATGACCTGTGCCGAAACGTTGATCAACAAGGTCTGACCGTTAGGGGCTGCCTTGGCTACCATATCCGCGCCAATGGTTCCGCTCGCCCCTCCCCGGTTGTCGACGACCAGCGATTGCTTCAGGATTTCCGACATCGGCTGCGTCACCAGTCTGCCGACCACATCGGTAGGGCCACCGGCCGGGAACGGGATGACTACGCGAATCGGTCCTGATGGATATGCGGCCGCCGACGATAGGGCCGGCAGCGCGGCGAGCTGGGCAGAGCCGACTGTAGCTACGCCCGCCTTCAAGAACTGGCGCCTATTCATGTTTGTCTCCTGTATGTCTTTTCGATTAAGCGGGAGGATGTCTCCCAGCTGAGCAACCACTTACCCGGCTGTTGGAACGTACTCCTGGAGGAAACGCTGCGCATCGAGGGCCGCCATGCAACCGCTACCCGCCGACGTAATGGCCTGGCGGTAGATGGAGTCCTGAACGTCGCCAGCGGCGAACACGCCCGGAATGCTCGTCATGGTGGACATTCCTTCCCTGCCCGCGCGGGTGACGATGTAGCCCTCGCGCATCTCGAGCTGGCCCTTGAAAATGTCCGTGTTCGGCTTGTGGCCGATAGCGATGAAGCAGCCAGTCACCAGCAGTTGAACCTCGCTGCCACTCTTGACTTCGCGCAGTCGGACCGCGCTCACGCCCGACTCGTCCCCCGTGACTTCGGCGAGCTCGTGCCACAGATGAAGGTGGATCTTGCCGGCCGCGACCTTCTCCATCAGGTGGGATACGAGAATGGGCTCCGCCCTGAAGCTGTCGCGACGATGAATCAAATGCACGGTTGCGGCGATGTTCGACAGATACAGCGCTTCCTCCACCGCGGTATTGCCGCCACCGACCACACAGACATCCTGGTTTCGGTAGAAAAAACCGTCGCAGGTTGCGCAACCGCTTACCCCGCGGCCACGATAGACTTCCTCTGAGGGGAGACCGAGGTACTTGGCCGACGCTCCTGTGGCAACGATCAGCGCATCACACGTCGTCGTGCCGGCTTCTCCGCGCAGCGTGAAGGGACGCTTGCTCAGATCCACCTCCTCAATGTGGTCGAAAATTGTCTTTGCATCGAAACGCTCCGCGTGAAGACGGAATCGCTCCATGAGATCGGGGCCCATTACGCCGGCAACATCCGCGGGCCAGTTGTCGACGTCAGTCGTCGTCATGAGCTGGCCGCCTTGCGCGGCACCGGTGACGAGCACCGGTGACAGGTTCGCCCTAGCAGCGTAGAGCGCTGCGGTATAGCCCGCCGGACCCGAACCGAGAATCAGAACGCGGGCGTGGGAATTCGCTTCTTTGGTACTCATGGCAACTCTTCACAAGGTACGGAAACAGATGTCGGATCTGGCATCAGATCCGGATGATTTTTTCCTGAGCGAGACGCTGGATCTGCGCATCGTCGATCTTCAGCAACTCCTTGAGCACTGCAGCGGTGCTGGAACCGAGATTTGGGGGTGCACTCCGATATTCGACCGGTGTGGCAGACAAGCGAATCGGACTTGCAACGACCGACACCTGGGATCCATCTGCGTTGTCGAGGGCAACCGTCATCCCGCGATGAATGACATGCGGGTCAGCAAAGACGTCCTGGAGCGTGTTGATGGGCCCGCACGGCACCCCACTAGCTTCCAGCCTCTCGAGCCAATGCTGTGACTCACGAGTGTCGATGACCGCTTGGATCAGGGGTATCAGGACCGCGCGATTGGCAATCCGTGCACTGTTCGAAGCAAAGCGCGGGTCCTGGGTCCACAGGGGCTGCCCAAGTACCTCACAGAGCCTGGCGAACTGGCCTTCGTTACCTACGGTGATGATGATGTGGCCGTCGGCGGTACTGAAATCCTGGTAGGGAACGATATTTGGATGTCCGTTTCCCAGGCGCGGCGGTTGGGCCCCGCTTGCCAGAAAGTTCATGGCCTGATTCGCCAGGCAGGCAACCTGGACATCCAGCAGGGCCGCGTCAACATACTGGCCACGCCCCGAGGTTTCGCGGTGTGCGAGGGCTGCGAGAATGCCAATCGTGGCGTAGAGACCGGTCATGATGTCAGTCAGCGCCACGCCCACTTTAAGCGGCCCTTCGCCAGGCTCGCCATCGGGCCGACCTGTGATGCTCATCAAGCCACCCATGCCCTGCACCAGAAAGTCGTAGCCTGGACGGTGCGAATACGGACCGGTTTGCCCAAATCCAGTGATCGAGCAGTAGACAATTCTTGGATTGATCTCGCGGAGCGATTCATAGTCGAGGCCGTACTGCTTCAGGCCACCGACCTTGAAGTTCTCAACTACCACATCGCAGTGCTCGGCCAATGCCTGCACCATTGCCTGGCCTCGGGGATGGCTCAAATCAACGGCGACAGACTGTTTGTTCCGGTTTGCGCCAGCGAAGTATGCTGACTGGCGCTCGTTGTTGCTCCACTCCGGAGAGCTCACCCATGGTGGCCCCCAAGAGCGCGTGTCATCACCGGTGTCCGGCCTTTCGACCTTGATGACTTCCGCGCCAAGATCGGCGAGAATCTGGCTCGCCCAGGGTCCCGCAAGTACGCGTGAAAGATCCAACACACGCAGATGAGACAGTGCTCCCATGGCTCCGTAGCCTCCAATCAGAATGCGGTAAGACTGGTCATCGCCCGACCCAGGATCAGGGCATGGATGTCGTAGGCGCCCTCGCAGGTATTGACGACCTCAAGGTTCAACATGTGGCGCGCGATGCAGAACTCGTCGCTGATGCGATTGCCGCCAAACATGTTGCGAGCCGTCCGGGCCCATCTCCCCGAAGAACCGGGTCCGCTTCCTCGGTGCGAAAGGCCATCTGGATGCGCAGCGCAAGGCGACCGCGCGCGTAGTCGCGCGCGGCGTCAGTAACCGCGCGCTCTTCTCCCGTTAGCTGAGCCTCCAGCAGCAAGGGATCTTCCCAACTGAAGTGCGCGCTCATGGCTCAAAAGACCTGCTGGCCGGCAAGCCAAGTGACCAGTTGCGTGCGGGACGCGGCACCGGTACGCGTGGCCTTGAGCGCACCGTCCTGGAAGAGCAGAAGGGTCGGCACACCGCGGACACCGAAGCGGGCAGCAACGTCTGGATTTGCCACCACATCGACCTTCTCCACGATCATGCGCCCGTCCATCGCTCCAGCGACGTCGTCGAGCACTGGGGCAAGGGCCGCACACGGCTTGCAATCCGGGCTATAGCAATCCACGAGAACAGGCGAATCGCTTTGCGCAAGCAATGCTTCGATGTCCTGCATGCCGGAACTTTGGACGGTTTCGTTCATGATTAGTGAAGCTCGACTTTGGTTTTCAGCGGTTCCTTGGTGCCGAGCCACACTTGCTGCGCTTGCTCCTTGATCTGCGCGACGCGGTGCGCGACTTCTTCCTGCGTGATGGAGCTGACCGGGTGGGAGACCACTACCGGCTCCAGCGACTTCATGCCGACCGCCTGGCGGGTTAGTTCTGTCTCACGGACGAACTCGGTCGTGATGATCGCCGCGCTCGGAACACCGAGCTTTTCCAGCGCGATCGAGTCGCGAATGCATGCCGAGCAGCACGAGCCGCAATCGCCGATCGCAGTCAGCACCACATCGTTCTCGGCAGCGATCTGCGCAATCAGTTCCGGCGTGGCGTCCTTCGAGAAGCTGTGCTTGACGTAGTAGTTCACCGCGGCGAAATCGATGTCCTCGCCGAGCGCTGCCGCAGCGCCTCGCAGCAGCTTGTTGGCGTTCCACTTCGAGTTGTCCAGGATGCCCAGACGCAGCTTCTTCAACGACTTCTTACGCTCGGACACGGGGGCATCGTCGAAACGCAGCGCACCGCGCGGGTCGAACACTTCGACGGTAGATTCTTCACTCTTCATCAACATGGAAATCTCCTAGTTTTCTTGCGGCGGTCGCGTGTGGGGATCAGAGTGCGCAGGCACCGCCGACACATTCGGCGCCGTTGTCGCCGGCACCACTGCCTTCAACGGCTCGCAGAACAGGCGTGCTCATGTGGCCCCAGCCAGGGATCAGCACGGAGAACCGTCCGGCTTCACCACCCATCACGAACAAATGAATGTTGTCGGGGCTGTGGATGATCGGGATGCGCGTTTCGTCTTTGCGCTTGTAGTATTTCGGCAGATTGCGGTTGTAGACCTTGCCGTAGCGATGACCATAGGCCAGGTCGACAAACCGGTTGCCGTGGTTGTGGAACAGGTAGTTCCGGACATCGGCGCGCGACCAGCCGTACTTGCCGATGGTCTGAGCGTGCTCGAGCCCAAGGACCACCGCAATATGCCCGCCGAGCACTGCACTGTTGGAGGCGATCGTGCTCATCGCCGAACACATGGTGTCCAGAATGCCCTCCGGATCATTGGAGATATGGTTGGTTACACTGTGCGGCGCCTCGGCGGCCATCACGAACACCGTCGAATCTTCCGGCTTGTAGCCGTGTTCCACGTGATACGGTGCGAGGGGGCTTTGAGCTTCGTTCTCGGCGACGCAGTAGGTGTACTTGCCAGGATGGCCCAGCGTGCTCTTGTCCAGATCGCCGGGCCAGCCACCGCCAACGTTGAGCATGATGAGACGGATTGCGCGACCGATGGTCGCATTTGCACGATTTCCGGAGCCAAATGCATTGCAGCCGCCGTTCATGCCGATCTCACGTGCAATCGGACCGTTGACGATCAGCAGCGGAGACGCGACATGGGTAGTCGCTTGCACGCCGTTAAGGTTGAAGGCTTGATCAATCAGCGCCTTCACCGCTGCCAGCACCACCGGCGTGTACTCGGGCTTGCAGCCGGCCATTACCATGTTGATGGCCAGCACTTCGCGCGTCAGCTCGCCCCAGCGCGGCGCAATGCGAGCTTCGACAAATTTTGGATCGCCGCCAAGGCGCGCGACGATCTCATCAATCTTCTCCTGCGTCGGTGGAACGACCGGCAGTCCGTCGCTGAAACCGCGCTCGTAATAGTATTCGACCAGGTCCACGCCAGCCGGCATGCGGCTCACAACCGCCCCTTCTTGCTCTACAGCGCTCATTGCTCTGACTCCTATCAAACATCGTTGTGTCGGTAGGGGAAGCATAGGGGCGAGCCGTCATTCATTACAAGAATAAACTATTTCTAATTATGATTGCGTTATTTGCATATATTGTCCACTGCACATGGCAGATGTGATGCGTAAGCCGAGAGCACTCCCGCATTGGGGAAAATGGCGCCTTACGCACTGGAACTGACGCAAGCCTTTTGGCGAAGATGTGCACGGATCCGCAGCACATCTCTAATTTTCGAATTGAAACCGCATGAGGGGTCGACGGACAATGCGGGCAAGATAACCTGGACACAACGCCAACCGCCGCGCGAAATTGCGTGGCAATTCTGATATGCGGGAATCTGAACGGATCGGGGAATGATCCGAGGCGACTCACCGGCGCCGCACTCGGCGTGCTGACCAGGGAGTCTGTGTCGATAGGCTTACGATCCGGAGATCGAGCGCCGGCCGCCAATCGAGGCCCCGGAAGAAGGGCCGTAGTGTTCAACTGTTTGGCACACGCGGTTTGTACGCTCTGCTCTGCTCGGCGCGCAGTGCATTTGTGATAGATAATTTTCCTCACTTCGCAACATGGCGCAACGGCCATTGCCTTCTTCGGCACAGGTCTCCCCGAGCCTCACGCGAGTTCCGCTAAGCTCACATGTGCCACGATCCAAAGCACTATGGCGGGCCGGCATCATTACCGCAGCGATGATCTAAGGAACAGCGTTAATCAGCATCATGACCATTCTTGCGGTAGTCATTCAGAGCAGCCGCTACAGCATCCAGAATTTCTTCGGACGCGTCCCACGTCAATTGTTCCTTGCCTGGCGGAATCCAAGTGGACTCAACCTCCATGAGCGTCCCACGACATTCCCTTGCCGCCCGCAAGTCCCATGCATACTCCGCGACGGCAGCACCAATTGCCCTGTCCCGCGCGTCTTGCTTGAAGAGCATCCGAGCGGCGGCCTCCATTGCAATACGTCGTACTACGCTGGCCCACGTCCACTGCGTACTGACTTCGACGTCACTCATATCTCGTCTCCTCAATTCCTGAAGCCGCCGTCCGCTTTCGCCGCATCGCGCGCTTACGGCTAGTCAATGAACGCATTTGCTTGGATGATGACCGGCGTCCACCTCGCGATCTCATTTCGCAATTTCGACGCTAGAGCCTCTGGTGTGGCTCGATCAACTGAGACCGGTATTGCGCCGAGCTTCTGCATACCTTCGCGAAACGCCGGATCTGTCACAGCCTCCTGCAATGCCTTGACCAGCTTCGCTACCACCGGTTTTGGTGTGCCTTTTGGCGCGTAGACTCCGTGCCACACTGTCACCTCGAACTCGCCCAGGCCCTGCTCTCGCAGCGTCGGAAGCTCTGGCAGTGCCGCGAGTCGCGATGCCGTAGTGCTGCCGTATGCCTTCACACGTCCGGTGTTGATCGGCTGCAACGTTGTTGTGACCTGATCGCAGAGGAGATCGACCTGACCACCTTGGATGTCAACCATTGCCGGAGCCGCCCCTTTGTAGGGAATGCTGGTCATGGCGGCGTGAAGCTGACTCATCAGCATCAGCCCGCAAAGGTGAGACGCCGTACCAATCCCCGCATTGGCGAGATTGATCTTCCGTTGATTCTTAGCGATATAGGATCGCAATTCGCCGAAACCTGAAGGAGCGAGATCGGGACGCGCAATAAGCGTCATCGGAACGTCGGCGACGAGACCGATGTACTCGAAGTTTTTGGTCGGGTCGAAGCGGAGCTTCTTCGACAACGATGGCAACGTGGCCATCCCGATGTTGTGAATCAGAAGCGTGTATCCATTCGGCTCGGCTCGCACAACAGCTTCCGAACCAACAATGCCGCCAGTGCTTGCGCGGTTCTCGACAATCACAGATTGTCCGAGAGAGCGCCCCATCGCAGCACTTAAATGTCGCGCCACCACGTCGGTGGKGCCCCCTGGTGAAAACGGTACAACCAATGTTAGCGGCCGGGCAGGAAATGATTCTCCAAACGAAGAACTGCATGCCACCCATCCTATGGCGAGTGCGGCGAGGTATTTCATGATCTGTCTCCTAATATTAGATATTTTTTGTATTGACTATTTTTTCTGCCACCCCGTGACGTCTTTAGTCACGATTTCGCATGGTGACGAACTCCTCAGCAACGCTGGGATGAAGCGCGACGGTCTGATCAAATTCGCGCTTGGTGATGCCATTCTGAAGCGATATAGCTCCCATTTGAATGATTTCTGCGGCATCACGGCCGAGCATATGTATGCCGAGTACCCGGTCACTGCTCCCGTCGACGACCAGTTTCATCATCACGCGCTCAGAACTTCTAGCGAGAGCCGCACGCATCGGCCGGAAATTGGTGAGGTAGACCATGATGTCGGGAAACGCAGTGCGCGCTTGCCGCTCGCTCATTCCCACACAAGCGATCTCCGGCGTGGAAAATACGGCCGTGGGCGTCAGCCCGAAGTCCGGTGGGCAGGACAGGGTCGAACCGAACAGAGACTCGGCGAGCCACTGGCCCTGCCGTATTGCGACCGGCGTTAGGTTCAACTGCCCAATCGCATCCCCAATGGCATATACGTTGTCTAGTGACGTTGCGTATCGGTCATCCACTGCAATGGCACCGCCCGGTTTTTTCACAAGCACGCCTGCTGCGCCAGCGGTATTGGGCACGCGGCCAGTTGCGTTCAGCACAACATCGCAATCGAGGATTTCGCCAGCATGATCCGTCAGGCGGTAGCCTTCGGGAAACGCGCAGATAGACCGAACCGAGCGGTTCAATCGAATTCGGATGCCTTGCTCACGGTACGCGTCAATAACACCCGCCTGCAGATCTTCGTCGAATCCTCGGAGCACGGTCGCACCTCGGTGAAGCACCTCGACATCGGCACCCAGCCCCTTAAAGATCCCCGCAAACTCAAACGCGATGTAGCCACCACCAATAATGGCGACGCGTGCCGGCAGTTCTGGGAGTGCGAAGACGTCATCTGATGTGATGCAATGTTCCGCACCGGGGAAGTCCAAATGCGCCGGCGCCGCTCCCGTTGCAACTATGATGTGCGTAGCCAGCACCGTCCTGCCTGAAGCAAGCCGTACTCGTCCACTGTCCACAATCGACGCGCTTTCATCGAAGATCGTGACCTGGCTGCTATCTAAGCCCTTCCTGTACAGGTTCTCGAGGCGGGTTACCTCATCGGCAATGCCGTTTACGAGAGCCGCCCAGTTGTGTCCCTGACTCTCGATGTTCCACCCAAATCCAATGGCGTCTCTGGCTTCTGACCGATATCGACTGGCCGTAACCATGAGCTTCTTCGGCACGCATCCGCGGATCACACAGGTGCCGCCTACGCGCGACTTTTCTGCAATCGCGACCCGGGCTCCCAGGGCTGCCGCCGTACGTGCTGCCCTGACGCCACCAGAACCGGCGCCGATAACAAACAAATCGAAGGTTTCCATGCTGTCATCCGCCGGGGTTATCTCGCAATCTCCGCCTCTGCCATTGGCGCACTCAATGGATCAAGTAGTTTGTCTCGCACAAGCACTCCTTCGGCATACAAGGCACTAATTTCATCCTCTCCAAGTCCCGCAAAGTCCTTCAGAATTTGTTCGTTGTGCTCCCCTAGCAAGTCGGCCTTCAGTGAGGCGGGATACTCCCATGCGGAAAACCGCGCCGGAGGGCCGGGAATCTGGAAATCTCCAACGTACGGGTCACGCACCGTTCGAACCACACCGCGCTCCTGCAAGTGAGGATGGCTCATGGCTTCCCGAAGACTTAGAACCGGCGCGCACGGAATCCGCTCGCGCTCCAAGGCATCTATTGCAGCGTCTCTGGAAGGGAACATACTAAGCCACGATTCCAGAATCTCTTTGAGCTGCTCGTTGTTGTCACGGCGGAGCGCAGCGCTGGAAAATAGCGGATCAGTCAATAGATCCGGACGTCCTAAGGCGGATACGAACTGTTCCCACTGGTGCGGGAGCGTGGCCAACGTCAGGTACGTGCCATCACCACAGCGAAAGATGCCCGTCGGGCCTCCATCGGGGTGTTGTGAACCGGTTCGCGTGGGCTCGTAGCCTTTCCTAAGGCTGACGCGAGGAATGGCTACTTCATGCATATTGAAGTACGTATCGAGCAGCGATGTCTCAATGTATTGCCCCTCCCCTGTCCGCTCGCGATGCAGCAACGCAAAGCCGACGGCCATGGCGGCGGCAACACCGGTAGATGCATCCCCGATGGCCATCGTGATCAGCGCGGGACTTCCCTCGGCCTCGCCAATGAGGTCCGTGATACCTGCATATGCCTGCGCGACATAGTCGTATCCCGGCTTATTCGCCAGGACACCCTTTTGTCCTGCAAGAGAGATGGAGCACATCACGAGGTCAGGATTGATCTTCTTTAATACCTCGTATCCAAGCCCGAAACGGTCCATAACGCCCGGGGAGAAATTCTCGACGAGAACATCAAACTCCGTGATCATCCTAAGAATCAGCTCTCGCGCCTTGGCACTCTTGAGATTCAGTGCAAGGCTCTTCTTTGAATGATTGTGCTGAACGAAATAGGTACTTTGGGAACAGCGCTTGTGCTCCGGTTGCTGACTACGCAACCCACCAATACGGGTTCTGTCGCCGAAGGGGGCAAGTTCAAGCTTGACAACCTCTGCGCCCATTTCGGCGAGGATGCGGGTACAGGTCGGTCCAGCGACGATCTGGGTAATGTCCAGCACACGAAATCCGGTGAGCATTGGAGTATTGGTATGTGGCACGGTAGCTTTCTCCTATCTCGAGTTGAACTGATTCTTGCCGAACAAGTTGTCCCACCGATCACCGCTTGGCTTTGCACCGGTCTTGTCGACCTTCTCAGCCAGCACGGCGACCCCACGCTGAACGGCCGGACGCTGACGCACTGCTTGGTACCAACGTTCGAGATTGGGATAATCCGCAATATCCTGGCCCTGCCATTTGTGTGCGCGCAGCCAGGGATAGGTCGCCATATCGGCAATCGAGTAGTCGCCCGCGAGGTATTCGGACTCGGCGAGTCGACGGTCAATGACGGTATAGAGACGACGTGCCTCGTTTGTGTAGCGATCGATGGCGTAGTCGATCTTCTCAGGTGCATACTTTCGGAAGTGATGTGCCTGGCCGAGCATGGGCCCGACGCCGCCCATCTGGAACATCAGCCACTGCAGGACCTCGTATCGCTTCCGGGTGTCCTGTGGCATAAACTGATAGCCACTCTTTTCGGCCAAGTACATCATGATGGCACCCGACTCGAACATCGCAATGGCCTGCCCGTCAGGACCTTCATGATCGACAATGGCGGGAATCTTGTTGTTTGGGCTGACCTCGAGAAACTCTGGTGCAAACTGCTGACCTTTGCCAATGTGCACCGGTATGACGCTGTAGGGCATCGCCAGTTCTTCAAGGAGGATGGAGACCTTGTAGCCGTTCGGCGTGCTCCAGAAGTAAAGATCGATCATCTCGATAAGGTGGTTCGTTACTGATGGAGCCATCTTAGAAATGTCACGATCGTCGCGCCAATACTGTGTCCCGCTTGGGGCATGTCAAAAACTTATGGCAGTCCCACGATGGGCGCCACGCTATACAATCTGCTATGGAATTCCGACAACTAAAGTACTTCGTACGAATCGTCGAGCTCGGTAGCGTGTCACGCGCGGCTGCCGATCTTTACACCGCCCAGCCGGCGCTCAGCCAGCAAATCGCCAAGCTCGAAGACGAACTGAGAGTGAGGTTGCTGGCCAGGAGCGCTCGCGGCGTGGTCGCAACTGAGGCGGGAGAGGTGTTCTATCGCCACGCCCGGGCGATGCTGCGCCAGGCCGATCTCATGAAAAGTGACGTTCAGCACGCGGGCGAGCACCCGCAAGGGAAGGTATCTGTCGGCCTACCGACCAGTGCCGCAACCATCCTCGCGCCCAGACTCCTCGCTGCATCAGCCGTGCAGTATCCCGATATTCAGTTACAGATCACCGAGAGCCTGAGCGGGCACCTACAAGAACTGGTAGTAAACGGCCGGATCGAGATGAGCCTCTTGTTCGAACGCGTGGACGGTTCGGGGGCGGTATGTGAAACAAGACTTGGCGCTCACCTTGAGGTTACCCCGCTTCTCATCGAGCGCCTGCTTTTGCTTTCCTGCCAGCTGCCTGGCAGTACGCCGCCTGAGGAGGTCACCATCGCCGAAGCGGCAAAGCGACCGCTAATACTCCCTGGTCGGTCCAACATCACGCGTCAAATCATTGACGAAGCGTTCGAAGCAGCGGGGGAAAAGCCCGTTGTTTTGGCGGAGCTGGACTCACTTGCCACCATCCGCGCTGTCGTGGCAAGTGGCGTAGGGTCGACTATTTTGTCGCCTTCGATCCCCGGAGGCACCCAGGGATTGACAATTCAGCGAATCACCGACGCGGCGTTGCATCGGCGACTTTCGTTATGCACGTTCGACATCATGCCGTTAAGTTCGGCGGCTCGCCGGATCATGGAACTAATTCGGGAGACTGCGCTGAAGCTGGTGGCCGAAGGCGAATGGCCCGGCGCCTCGAAAATTGAATAGCCATACGGAATCGCAATACCGCTACCACAAAGTCCTATTGGCCGGGTACCCCGTTGCATGCCTAGACTTCCCATGCATCTAAACAGGCAAACGGTATCCCATGACTAAACGGATTCTCGAAGGCATCAAAGTACTTGACCTCACCAGGTTCTTTTCCGGCCCTCAATGCACGCTCTTCCTCGCCGGGTTGGGAGCGGAAGTCATAAAGATCGACGATCCGGAGATCGGAGATCCAACCGCGTTTTCTCCGCCCTTCGCCGGCCCTCAAGGAGTTTCATTCGAACGGCGCTCAGAGCTTGACATGGGCATCGCGTACCTCAAGCGGGCTCGATCAAAGAAGTCTACGACCCTGAACCTGAAGAATGCCGAGGGCAGGGAGTTGTTCATGCGCATGGTCAGGAACGCTGATGTCGTGGTCGAAAATTTCAGCGCGGGAGTCGCGGATCGACTTGGCATCGGCTATGAAGTGCTCCGCGAGGTCAATCCAGGCGTCGTCTATTGCTCTCTGACCGGATATGGGTCTACTGGACCCGCAAAGCATCTCAAGGCTTATGATCTGATGGTCCAAGCGGCCGTTGGCCTAATGAGCATTACGGGACAACCGGACGCCGGGCCAACGAAAACAGGGTCTCCGCTTTCGGACGCGATCGCGGGCCTTTTCGCGGCATTCGGAGTTGTGGCGGCATTGAACTACCGCCAGCAAACCGGTGCAGGACAGTCTGTGGATGTTTCCATGGCCGACTGCCTGCTGTCCTTGATCCTGGACGAGCCGCTCGATTGCTATCGCGAGCTGGGCCTTTCGTTTCAGCAGGGTAACCGAATCATGCGATTCTCTCCCTTCAATGCGTACAAGAGTGCGGATGGTTGGGTGACTCTTGGCACTGCCACCAACGATGATTGGAGCACACTGCTGGACCTAATGGGACGCGCTGACCTCAAGGAAGACTCCAACTTCATGTCCGTGGGATGGCGCCTGTCGAACAACGCGACGGTCGATGAGATCGTATCGGCATGGACTTCGTCGCTCCCCACTGCGGAGATTGAAATGCAAATGCACTCTGCAAAGATACCATGCAGCCCCGTAAGGACGATCGACGACGTGCTCGCGTGGGAACAAATCGTCGCACGGAACATGGCCGTGTCACTGTGGAATCCGCTCGCTGAGGCAACCATGGATGTCAAGGCTGCATCGTTTCCCTTGCGATTTGGTCACGCGGAGGTTGGCTATGACGCCCCGGCCCCGGTTCCTGGCGCACACACCGAAGAGATTTTGCGCAATATGGCTGGGGTAGATGCAGCTGAGTTTCTACGGCTCCGAGAGCGCCGGATCGTTTGAGTTCCCCTATGGGCAGGGTCTTTCGACACTGCCCAATTCAAGCATACCTCAAGAAGGCGTATTGCATCCTGCAATCGCGCTTGATCGAAAAAGCGCTTGTGCGGGTGCAAGTTCTCTTTGGAAAAGGGATTTGAGGCAATGCGAGGTCAGTCTTGGTCCGGCGTCGAGATTGCGAACGGAGTGACGTCGATTTGACGAGCCCGTCTGCCGAAGCAAGGTGGGAATCCGGGTAGGTCGATGAGCGACCGCGCACCGTTGGATAGGTCCATAATTCTGATGGACTGGCGTGGCCAGCGCAGGCACGGCGTCGCTGGCCAACCCGTCGCGGATCTCGCCTACGCTACCCGCGCAAGCTCCTCCTCCATAAAATCGAGGCGGTCCTTTCCCCAAAACATCTCGTCACCCACGAACATCATCGGCACGCCAAAGACTCCCCGCTCAACGGCTGAGTCCGTGCTTTGAGCAAGTTCGGCGCCGATCTCCTCGCTTCCGGCGACCTCTTCGAACCATGCGAAGTCTACGCCAAGAGACTCGACAATCAGTCGCAACCCGGCATACTCGACGATGCTGGCGTCACCGCGTTCCCAGTACGCCTCCATGACCTGCTCGACAAACGCCAACTCCAAGCCCTTTCGTCGCATTGCGAGAGATCCACGGAGAACCCTGCTGGACTTGATGGGAAATTGCCGGGGGATCTGGAACGAAATATTGTACTTCTCGGCCCAGCGCATCAGATCTCGCTTGCGATAACGAAGCTTTGCCTTCGACTCTTTCATGAGTTCGTAGTCATTGTTCCGGAATACGTACCCCAGATTGTAGGGATGCAGGACGAGCTCGGCGTTGTGGCGCTCGAGGATCGGCTTGAACAGCTTGATCGCAAAATAGGTGTTGGTGCTACCTACATCCCAGTAGAGGTCAACCCGCTTCTTGTCCATTTCGACTCCTGTTGAATGAGACTGTGTTCAGTCTATGGATAGGACCGCAGTCTGACTAATATGGAATGGCGATTCGGGTATATCGAAAAACTATCGGGCACTTGGCGCCGAGTCGGTACAGAGTCGGCGCACCGAATCTCGATCAGAACACGTGATATTCGTGCATAGCAGAGAGTACCGGTACACAAAGTTTGTTGGCGGCTGAAGGCCAAGGCGAAGCTATGGTCAGAGAAGCCTTCGACGCGCGCTGGTGTCGTGCCAGCGCCTCACGCGGGCTAGCGATTGGTTCTTGGCTTGCGCGTAGCGAGGGCTAGTTGAACGAAAGACCTCACTGCAGGTGATATCTCGCGACGCCGGTGCGGCAACTCCAACTGAATCGGAAAGTGAAAGTCCGCGATACGCTAGTACACGATTCCGGGCTGGGAAAAGCTCTGCATCGCGATTCCGGCACGATCGCGACGCCATAACCGGCCGATGCCAGACTGATTGCTGAAATGAAGTCTTGCACTCGATATTCAAGATTCGGAGTAAAACGCCCTGCTGCGCCAAGGGCCGTCAATGCATAGCCGAAGCCGAGCGACCACCGCATATGGCAATCTTGCCGAGCAGGCTGGGCGCCACCACCGCAGCCCATCAAGCTTCATTCTGGCGCAAGGTACTGAACCTGGGCGGGAGAACTTCCTGAACCTCTCAGTACTAACTCCCAGCGCTATCCCCGCGCGCGTTAAAGCAATGGACTGGCCACTGTCCGCCGTCTACCAACCGCCCAGTTATTGCGAGAAGACGCTGCCATACCGTCGTCACGGCCAACGACGCGGGTAGCGTCGCGGCCCGGCAAAGGTAGACCTGTCGCGTGAACCCCTCTTCAGCGACTCGCGCACAGGATACGATGCCACCTCGCCACTCTTCCTGTACAGACGCGTGAGACAGGATTGTGAAGCCCGCCCCCGCAGCAGCAAGGGCTATGAGCTCCGGAATCGCATTCACTTCCGCAATGACCTGAAGTTCGGTGTCTTGGGATGCGCTGAACCGATCGATGAGGCTGCGTAGACCATGCAGTCCGGCGGGAAGAATCAATGGGTAGTCACCCAATCGCGAGAACGGCACGCTGAGAGCAGCGTTGATTCCGTTTCGACCGTGCGCCGAGAGCTCGCCGGGCGGCCCGACAAGCAATAGGCGTTCTTCGAGCACCCGATCTGCGCGCAGCCCGGGCTCGGGCGTACCGCCGAAGGTCATGCCAATATCCAGATGCCCGGTCAGCAGCCCTTGCGGGATGTATCCGGTGCTCTGTTCGATGATTTGCAGGTCAATCCCCGGCCATTCCGCGCAGACTTCCTTCACGAGTGGCACGGTCAGTAGCTTTGCCAACGACTGCGGTAACCCGACGGCTACCCGCCCCTGCGGTTGCTTGATCGCTGTCCGAATGTCTTCGTACGCCACTTCCACGCGCCGAAGGATATCGGTCGCATGTGCGAGCAACATCTCGCCTGCGGCCGTGGCCACGACCCCGCGCGGCGTTCGCTCAAGCAAGGCCGCTCCGAACTCCTCCTCCAAGTTCTTCATCTGGAGGCTTAGCGCAGGTTGCGCGATGTGCAGGCGCTCGGCAGCGCGAGAAATGGAACCCGCTGCGCAGACTGTGACAAATCCCCGCAGGGTACGAAGTTCGAGAGCCATGAAGTGCCTCGGCGAATTGGCCATATCGAAATCTTATATCGGATATCCGAAACTTGTCTTGGACTTATATCCGGCAGGTCGTCATGCTACGGGCAAAACCATAGGACACGATGATGAATCCGACACGACGCACATTGCTGCTGGGGGCAGTCGCCTCCGTAATGGCAAGCCCCCTCTTCGCCGCTGATTGGCCGACCAAGCCCGTCCGGATCGTTGTGCCGTTTGCTGCTGGCGGGCCCACCGACTTCATTGCCCGCCTATTGGCGACGGCCCTGTCAAAAGAATTGGGCCAGCCAGTCGTCATCGACAATCGCCCTGGTGCCAGCGGCAACATTGGCGCCCAGCATGTGCTCGATAGCGGCAATGACGGCTACACCCTGCTGCACAACACCGTAGCGATGCAAGCTGTGAACCCGCTGATGTACCCGCATGCGCGCTTCCTGCCAGGACGAGATTTCGTGCCCATCGCGACGACAGGCTCGATGCCGAACGTCTTAGTGATCCATCCCGACAAACTCAAGGTAAAGACGCTTGCCGATCTGGTCCAATTCGGGAAGGCGAAGCCCGACGCTCTGACCTACGCAACCTTTGGCGCTGGATCATCACCGCACATTTATGRCTCTCTGCTGCAGAAAAAGGCTGACTTCAAAGCGGTAGCGGTGCCGTACAAAGGTAGCTCCCCGGCTCTCACGGACGTGATGGCCGGCCAGGTCGACTTTGTGTTCGACTCATTCACTACGTGCATCGGCCAGATCCAGGGCGGCAAGCTGAAGCCACTTGCCATTACCTCTTCGCAGCGCTCTCCGATGCTGCCGGACGTGCCGACGCTCAAGGAGGCGGGATATCCAGGCGCGGACCTGAAGTTCTGGTTCTCCCTGCAAGCCCCCGCGCAGACGCCTAAGGCGGTCGTAGACCGCCTGCGAGCGGCTGCGGCAAAGGCAGTCAACGACCCCGATTACGTTGCAGCGCTACGCAATCGCGGCGCCGAACCGATGCCGACACGTCCCGACCAGCTCGTCAGCTTCGTCCGAACAGACGCCGAGCGTTGGACGAACATCGCGCGCGGTCTTGGCATCCAGCCGGAATAAAAAGGAAACTCAAACCATGCAACCATTGAAAGGCATTCGGGTTCTGGACCTGAGCAAGGTCCTGGCCGGCCCCCTATGCGGCCAATACCTCGGTGAGCTGGGCGCAGATGYCATCAAAGTCGAGCCGCCGGGTTCGGGCGACGACACGCGCGGCTGGCTTCCTCAGGATGCGGGCCAGTCTGCCGTATTCCTGGCCGTCAATCACAACAAGCGCAGCATCGCGCTAGATCTCAAAACCGAAGCCGGCCAACGCGTCGTGCAAGAACTGGCGGCCAACGTTGACGTGGTATTGCAGGGATTCGGTGGCGGTACCGCCAAGAAACTCGGCGTGGACTACGACACGTTGAGCGCCGTGAATCCCCGGTTGATCTACTGCGAGATATCCGGCTACGGGCGCGATGGCCCCCTGGGTAACGAGCCCGGCTATGACGTGATGTTGCAAGCATTCAGTGGGATGATCAGCACCATGGGGGAGCCCGGCGGGAAGTTTGCACGGGCGAGCTTCTCGCCCGTTGACATCGGCACAGGCATGCACGCCCTCAGTGGCATCCTGGCTGCCCTGCTCGAACGACACACAACCGGAAAAGGGACCTATCTGGAAGTGGCGCTTATGGAGACCGCCCTCGGCTTCATGGGATATATGGCGCAGAACTACTGGCGTAGCGGAAAAGCACCACAACGGATGGGCACAGCACATCCGTCGATGTCACCGTACCAGGCATTCGATGCAGCCGATGCGCCGCTGATGCTCGGAGTTGGCAATGACTCGCAATGGAAGCGCTTCTGTTCTGTGGCGGGTCTCGAGGACTGGGTAGACCATCCGGACTTTGCTACCAATGCCGCTCGGGTACGGAACTTCTCCCGAACGGTCGATCTAGTGCAGTCGCGCCTCTCGACTCAGCCGCTCGCTTACTGGATGGAAGCGCTCCGGCAAATAGGCGTGCCTTGCTCGCAGATCCAGACTTTGGACCAGGCTCTGGCGCACCCTCAGGTACAGGCCCGACAATTGATCGTCGAGACGGAGCATCCCGTCCTGGGCACCGTCGCGAATGTTGGCCTGCCCGTGCGCTTCCGCCGAGAAGCACGCCATGCAAGCCGTCCAGCCCCGCTGCTCGGCGAACACACTGACGAAATCTTGCACGAGGCTGGTTTTACGCCTGAGCAGATTGAAGGTATGCACCGCGCCGGCACGGTAACCTCCGCTGCGGCGATCGCAGCCGCCTAGACCCCAAACCAGTATTGAGTAGACTATGTCCTTGGTTACCTACACTGTCCGCGATCACGTCGCCGAAATCCTCCTCGACAACGCTCCTGTCAATGCCCTCACCGTTCCGATGGTCGACGCGCTGATTCGGGCTTTGGACCGTGCGGCCTCTGACGACGCGGTTCGGGCCGTCATCGTTGCGAGTGCGGTACCGAAACGATTCTGCGCCGGGCTTGATATTGCCGCACTGCAAGGCGCTTCGGCGGACACCGTTCACACGCTCCTGGACAAGCTCTACGTCCAGTTGTCCGAAGCGCAGTATCGTCTGGGCAAGCCGTCTATCGCCGCGGTGAGTGGAGCTGCGCGCGGAGGCGGCATGACCCTGGCTATCTCCTGCGATCTGATTGTGGCTGCCGAGGATGCCAGCTTCGGATACCCCGAAATCGAAGTCGGCATGCTCCCGGCAATCCACTTCACCCATTTGCCGCGCATTGTCGGCCGTCACGTGGCATTCGATCTGCTCTTCACCGGGCGTGCCTTCGGCGCGAACGAAGCGCAGGCGTTGCATCTCGTGAATCGTGTCGTGCCAGCGAACGAGGTACTCGAGGAGGCGCGGTTACTGGCCTCGACCCTAGCTGCCAAGTCGGCATCTGCGATGAACATTGGCAGAGCAGCATTCCATCGGGCCGTCGACAGCGACTACCGTCGTGGTGTTTCCTACGCGGTCGATACGTTCTGTCGCGTTGCAGACACCGACGATGCGCGTGAAGGGATTGCGGCCTTTGTAGAAAAGCGACTGCCTAATTGGGGTTCTTGAAGAGTTCCTGAGAACGGGCCCTGCTGCCCGCCCATCAGAGCGCGCACGATGTCCTGCCTCAGCACGCGCCGCTCGACGCGGATATCGTGCCGCCACCATGCATTGAAGTCGTACACATAGACGAAGGCCTCGTGCTCGCACAGAGCGAATGCGCCCGGCGTCAGCGCGGTTGCCGCCGCGGAAAATTGCAGAGCCCCATCGCGGCTTTCGCCATATCGCCGGCCACGAATGATGAACTGGTGCAGGTGATCGTCTGTCCAGCCCATGGCTGCCTGAATGACCTCGTGGAGCCGAGCCAGCGTGACGCGCTCAGGAATGAGCAAACGCCGCCAGACCGGCGGGCTCAAGCCGCGCAGAGCAATTCGAAGTTGCAGGACGGAGGTCGCCGGCGCAGGATCGGAAGCCATGAATGCAGGTGCCTCATTGTCCTCTCAGCAGCGGTCCGGTCGTCGGCCCCCGCTTTGGCGCGGTCTCCTAGTTGATGATTGGATTTTTCTTCTGCATATCGTCCTTGATCAATTTTGACCAGGCTGCACCCACTTGCCGCTCGGTCACGTAACCGCGTTTCCTGGTATCAAGCTGGTCGAAGCGCTTGTAGACCTCAGGCATGCCAGTGCGTGCTTCTTCACGGGTCAGTTTGCCGTCATGATCAACATCGGCCTCCCTGAAGCGTTCGCTGAACCACTTCTTTCTTTCGGCCGGCGTCATTCCTTTGGGCGGCTGCGGTACTTCGTTGACATCCGTGGTAGCCGACGAAGTCGATGGTGTCGTCTGTTGTGAAGGCTGCGCGATAACGGCACTGTTAGCCAGGGTTATCGACAAGGCCAAGGCAGTTACAAGGAAGTTCAGTCGGACCATTTTTCTCCTCAACTATTGATTTGTGACGGCGTACCGGCAGAGTGAAATTGCTTTGCAGTTCGCAATCGCATTGTTCCAGAGCGCAATTCAGGTAACAGCGGAGTCCTCCTAGGTACCCGCACTAGTATTGGCGAGAACGCGGCCGGCCATTTGACATTATGGGACAACCAGTTGATATATCGGGACATTCCGGGGATACCCCCACAAGAATCCCGCCGCAGGTAAAGAATAGACCGCCACAGCGCCAAGCCGGTAGCTTCTTGCTCAGCGAGGGTGAGGAAGCGCGCTCTGGCGAGGGTATGTTATCTCGATGCCGGCGCGGCTTTCGCCGCTCCGGACCTCAGGTCGCCGGCAAATACGCTGATGACACGCTTCGGCACGATGTATTTGCGGATCGCAGCGTTGACCGAGGCGACTGTGGCCGTGCGCACGTGCTGTTCCTGCTCTGCGGTGAAGTCCATGGTTTGGCCAACGGACAGTTGGTCGGCCAGGTTTTGTGCCAGTACGCTATCCCGCGTTCGCGCAATGGTGCCTTGTTCAAGCAATCCGCTCTTTGCGTCGGCAAGCTCTTCTGCCGTGATTCCGTCCCGCACGAAGCGCGCGAGCTCCTCTTCGGCGGCACGCTTGACGCGCTCCAGGTTGCGCGGCGCAAAGGAAGCCTGCATGGTGAAACTGCCTGCCGTGTCGATCGCGTTGATCTGCAAGGAGCTACCGGCCGAATAGCTGATGCCATCGCTCTGACGGAGCCTTTCGGATAGCCTGCCACGCAGTGACTTGCCACCGTAGATTCGATCGGCGATGGCGAGGTCTGCATAGTCGGCTGAGCTCATGGTCACGGCCATCGGTATGCGGGCCAAGTAGATGGCGCTAGCATTGTTCGTGGTTTTGGCCGTCAATGTCGCAGGAGTGATCGGACGGTAGGGCCGATCGACATGGACATAGGGCTCGGAGGCGCTCCAGTCACCGAACAGCTTCTCGAGTTGGTCTTTCGCGCCGTCTACGTCGAAGTCGCCCACCAGCGCCAACTGCGAGTGGCTGGCGCCGTAGAACCTGTGATGAAAATCACGGATGTCATCCACGCGCGTCGCGTCCACGCCTGCAATGCGCTCACGCTGATCTTGCGTATGGCGCGGATCGCCAGGCGGGTAGGGATTGTCGTGTCGGTCCATCGTGACAGACGCCAGCATGCCCGGGGCATTGCCGACGCGCTCGATCTCGGCGATGCTGGAGCGCTTGATGTCGTCAAAATCGGTGGTGTCCAGAGCGGGCTTACGCAGGATATCGTGCAACACCGGAAGGAAGTCTGCGAGCTGGTCTCTGTGCGTTTCGAATCGAATCGTCACGCGATCCGCTTGCGCAGTGATGTTGACGGTGGACTTGAGCCTGGCGAGCAAGTCCGCGAGCTGCTCGCGGTCGCGGCCGCCCGCACCGTGGGTCAACGCGGCGGCAGTCAGCTCGGCGACAGGAGCCCTCCCCTTAAGACTGTCGATCGTACCCATGTTCAGAATTAACATTCCGGTGACAATGTCACCGCGAGTTGGGCGACTCAACATTGCCAATTTCATTCCGTTGGAGAACGTGAACCGTTGCGTATGCGCCTCGATGTTCTCCGGGGCGGGATCGAATTGCGGTGGCGGCGCGGCCACGGGCTTGCCGCGATAGCCATCAAGCAGGTGCGCAAGATCTGTAGGCGGCGGCATCTCGACGCGTTGTGGTTGCTCGCCCGGAATCAGCCTGCCTTCCGTGCGGTTTGCACGTCGCAGATACCGCATGGCCACACGCTGCAGGTCCTCGACGCTAGCATTCTCCACGCGATCGCGAAGAAGGAACCACAGACGCCAATCCCCCCATGCAATCGCTTCGGACAACTGCATAACCAGCGCGTCGGGGTTCCTGAACACCCTGTCAATCGCATTGCGCGCATCGACGCGCACGCGCTCGAGCTCGACGGTAGTCACCGGACGCTCTGCGAGACCTTCGACCTGCTCCAGCAAGGCCTCGTTGGCCAACTCCAGCGATTTCCCCTTAGAGACTTCAACAAGGAAGAGAACCGTGCCGGGGTCACGCATGGCGCCGATCTCCGCCGATACGCTGGAGGCCTTCCTGGCATCGACCAGACTCTTGTTCAGACGCCCACCCGAGGGGCCACTCAGCACCTGGAGCAGCAGCCACATCGGCACAGCGTCGGGATGCGCGGCTTGCGGAACGTGATACATCGCGCCGATGATTCGGGTGTCGTCTGCCCGGAGCAGCGTCACGAGACGCTCACCTTCCTGCGCGGGCTCGGCGGTGACAGCGGCCATGAGTGTGCGCTCGGGACGGGGAATCGGACCGAAATGGCGGGCGATGGTAGCCAGCACCCATGCCGGATCGAACGTGCCGCCAACCACCAGCACGGCATTGTCGGGCTGGTAGTAGCGCTTGTAAAACGCGCGTAGCAGCGGAATTGAAGCGTTCTCCAGATCATGTCGCGTGCCGATAGTAGCTCTGCCATAGGATGCCATTGGTAGGCAGTGGCATTCAAGGCCAGAAGCAATACCCTCTGCGGCTGAGTTTGTCCGATCTCCATCTCATTCAAGACCACGGGCATTTCGCTGCGCAGGTCGACCGCCTCGAGTCGGCTGTTGACCATCCGGTCCGCTTCCATGCGCAGTATCCAATCCAGGTTGTCCTCACTGAACGGAAAGGTGGCGAAGTAGTTGGTGCGGTCGACGGTAGTCGTGCCGTTGGCGCTCATGCCACGGCGTGCAAACTCTTCCCGCAGAGAAGCGGCCGTCAGGGTGTCCGTCCCTTTGAACATCATGTGCTCGAGCAGATGAGCCATGCCCGCTTCCGCTCGCCCTTCGTCCCGGCTGCCGACTAGGTAAGTGATGTTCACAGTTGTGCGGGGGACAGAGTCGTCCGGTGCCAGCAGGACACGTAGTCCGTTGGGCAGTCGATACTCGGTGATACCTTCAACGGAGGTGACCCGCATGAAATCCGCACTGCCGGGCTCCTGTCCTATGGTGTCGGCGGTAGCAGCCAATTCCTGCGCGCGAGCCGCCTTGGGAGAATCCGCAAGCGCTTTAGCCGTGCCCAATGCGATGAGGCCGGTAAGCAGCACAGTGAACATCGGATTCATCGTGGCTCTCCGTCCTCATGCAATTAGAAACTGAGAGGCATTTCGTCGGCCTCACTAAAGGAAAAGAAGGACAGGAATGCAAAGGGACAATGCAGCCGCTCATCGATGCTGCGCTGACCGGCGTCTGCCGTCGGCGCTGTTGTCGGGCTTATTCGCGGTCTTACCCTACCTCTGCCCCTCCCCGTCTGTACCCTCCAGTCCTTGTCGTTCATCTCGGTAGCGATCTGCTTCATCGGTGTCGGACCGGGTCACCATCATGCGGCATCTTTCGCTTGATTACCCTCAAGCGGCTTCGTTCGCATCACCCGATCGCGCAAGGTTTAGGCGAGCATATCCCCGGTTATCCGACTTGCGGGGATGCCGTGATGAATTCTTTCGACTAACGAGTTAAGGAAGTTCGATGTCTTCGGAGGAGCGCCCCGCGGCCGCATTGGGACGATCGATGCGGGGCGCATGGAATGCCGGCGCTCGCCTCGTGCTGTACCGCAGCGCCTACGAAACGGAGACGGTAGTTCCGGAAGGCGTGGAGAATCAACCCTCCTCGTCCGTAGCGCGGGCGATTGCGACACGCGCAGCGGCCACCGTAGGGACGGCGTGGATGAGCGAGATCATGGTGGGTGCGCTTGCCCCCATGATGCGCGACTACGCCCTCAGCGACATATTCGTCGGTGTTTTCGTGGTGGCGATCCTGGCAAATGCCGCCGAGCATGCATCGGCCATTACCGCAGCCATGAGAAATCGCGTCGACCTCTCGTTCTCCATTGCGGTCGGCTCGAGCGTCCAGGTGGCACTATTCGTCGCACCGGTGCTGGTACTCGCGAGCCTAAGAAGGAGGGTTGGCCGGGATACGCCCGTATGCTCTGCAGAGCACAAGGGCGTATCTTGGACGCAGGCCCTCTTGGGGGCGCGCCCAAGTTACTTGCCGGTCTTCCTATGGCTGTGGGAAGAATCTGGGCTCCGGAGAAGACTGTGAAAGGGTTACGGCCACCGTCGACTGCTGCAGCGCACGAAAGCGCAAACCTTGTGGCCGCGGCGGTGAGGCACTTGCCGAGAAGTTGGGCCGCATCTCAAAAATGCCGCATCGAAATCCAAAGGCCAAAAAATGGAACTGTCACTCTCCTGTGGAGGCAAGCCCGCCGCCTCGAGTCTACTTGCCGCGCGCTCAATTGGCCGCGGAAGAATCACACGCGTCAATATCGAGCGTTGCCTCAGTATTCTGTGGCACTTGCGCCTCCAGCAGCGCAGAAAGGGCGACCGATTCCAGGGGCTTGGAGAAAAAATAGCCTTGCCCGAAATCGCAGCCCAGCGACTTGAGGTGCGTCACGTGCCTTTGCGTTTCGGTACCCTCGGCGACCACCTCGATGCCGAGGTTGCGGGCCAGACTCATGATGGTCTGCACAACTTGCAAGCCTTCATGGCCACGGTCGAGTTGAGCCACAAAGGACCGGTCAATCTTCAAAATATCCAGCGGGAAGCGGTGCAGGTAGCTGAGGGAGGAGTAACCCGTGCCGAAATCGTCGATGCTGATACGCACCCCTAGTTCACGAAGTTGCGTGAGCACGGCGACGGTCCGTTCCGAATCCACCATGGTAATGCTCTCCGTAATCTCCAGCCTGACCGTGCGTGGATTGATGCCGGTGTCCGATAACACTCTGCCCACATGCTGAACAAAGTCGTGCTGGGCAAACTGGCGCGCGGAGACATTGACGCTGACCGTCAGTGCGGGTGTACGGGGATACTCCTTGTGCCAGTGGGCCATCGTTTTGCAAGCCTCGCGCAGCACCCACATGCCGAGGAACAGAATCAGGCCGGTATCTTCTGCCACCTGGATGAAGTCGGCAGGATAGACCAGCTCCGTTTCCGACTTGCGCCAGCGCACCAACGCTTCCACACCGACAATTTCCTCATTGTCCAAGGTGACGACGGGCTGGTAGTGCAGGACAAACTCGTTATTCTGCAGGGCACGCCGCAGGCTGGTTTCCAGTGCGAGGCGACTCACGGCATGCTCGTGCATGGTGTGGTCGTAGACTTCGTAGCGGCTCTTGCCCAGCGTTTTGGCCCGATACATCGCCAGGTCCGCATGCCGAAGAATTTCCTCGGCCGATTCGTAGCCCAAGGAACTGATGGCGATGCCGATGCTGGCGCTCGCGTAGAGCTCCTCGCCTTCTATCTGGAAAGGCGCTTCGAAGGCCCGCATCAATCGTTCGGTCATGCGTACCGCGTCATTCACGTCGGCCACGCTGTCCAGCAGAATCGTGAATTCATCGCCCCCCATCCGAGCCAGCGTATCGCTTTCACGCAGACATCTTGCCATGCGACCCGCTACCTGGATGATGAGGGTGTCGCCGGCCAGATGACCGAGGCTGTCGTTGACCAGCTTGAAACGGTCCAAGTCGACAAAGAGCACTGCGAATGTAACTTCTCGATGGCGAATACCGCGAGCAACGGCACGGGCAAGTCGGTCAGCAAACAATGCACGGTTAGGCAGGCCGGTAAGCGCGTCGTGGAAGGCATCGTGAATCAATTGGTCTTCAGCACGTTTGCGCTCGACCACTCGGCCCAGTTGGGTACCAACTTGCGCCATCAGGTGCAGCAGCCTTTCGTTCGGTTCCAGCACGCGGTCGGCAAAGAACTCAAGGACCGCAGTCACTTCGCTGCCCAGCAGCACCGGGAAGGCAGCGGAGGCCCGCAACCCGACCCGCTCAGCCACGCCGGCGCGGGAGAAATAGGGGTCCCGGGCAATGTCCATGACCCATGCAGGCGTTGCGCTGGCAAGTACGCGACCAGGCAAGCCAACGCCGGTCCGAAAGTCCACGGCCTCGGTGGCTTGGTAGAAATCATGAAAGCGCTCGCCCTCGACGCCATGCCAGATGGACGTCGAGAGCAGGCGTGGCTCGCCCCCGGTGCCATCCACAAGGTACGCGTGCCCAATCTGCCAGCCGGTGAACTGGCAAACCGTACGTACGGCAAACTGAAGCGCATCGGCGACGGATATCGCCTGATTGGCCGCGTCTGCGACAGCCTCCAACAACTGCAATTGCTGTTGTTTTTCATAGAGCTCGCGAAGCCCTTTCTCAGCGATGATTTCCGCCTCGATGCGCGCCTTGCGCTCACGCTGGAGCCGCCGGCGCAGTTTTTCGGTCTCCACCTCAAACTGCTGAACGCTGTTCATGGTAACTTAGCTCGCCTTCTTGCCAAGGAAGCTAATCCGACACTGACAGCTCTGGTCACCTTGATGCATGCATTGGAGGTGGTCAAAACTCAGCGCTTCCCCAAAGTGGTCGGCCGCGCCTTCGACAAAACCTTGTGCCAGTGCGCACAGACGCCGCGCGGAACGGTAGGTCATCAGCAGCGACCCGTCCGGTTCGTCGCGGAAGCCGAAGGTCGGGACGTCCGCACCCGGGTAGACCTTGCGGACTTCGGGGTGAATTATGGAATTGACACTGAGCACGAACGGGCGAGTCGTGGTGTGGGCGCTAAAGTAGGTAGGATAGCGGCTGGCAAGCAAAGGCATCGCCTCGCGTCCGAACCAGCGCAGGGTGGCAAACGGGGTCATGTCCAACGTCTGTGCAGCGACGCCGACGAGTTTGTAGATATCGTCATCGGGATAGCTGCCAAGGGAAGTGTAAGCGCCGTCTAGGTCCGCGCCTTCCAGCAGGGAATCCCACGCGTCCTCGCCATGGTGCCGGATGACCACGTCTTCCAGCAAATTGAAAACTATCCCCTTCATCCCTGCTCCCCGTTCCCGTTGCAATGTCGCTCCTATTGGCGACAGCTTGTTTGGTGCTCGCTGCGAGGTCGTCGCAGCTACACAAAATTGTGTGAGATTAACAGAGCAGGCTGTGGTTACGCCACTCAAGGTTGTTCCGTCTCGCGGTTAGCCTACGCCGCGAGCCATTAGGCTTTAGTGGCGACTAAACTCCCTGCCCGGCGGCGAACGCTCGCCGCAAGGCTGGTCAACTAGTGGGTATCTACCGGTGGCTGCGCCGGTGTTCTTTGTGCAATATCCGCGACGGCTACCTCCGCCAAGCCACGCCGCGTGCCTGGATGTGACAATCCTGGGTGGAATAGGCTTCGTCGACTTCCTTAAACCACACGCCTGTGCAACGGCATTAGCCGGCCATGAAGCGTCGTAAGTCAGCTCGACCACGCAGTCATTTGAACGTYGGGTCCAGCCACACTAATGGACTTTCGTAGCGCCAGGCGGACGTCTGCCAGCAGCACGAACGGCCGCGCCATCGGGAACGGTCGCGGGCTCTAGAGACTCTGCCAACCCGCGCTGATGTCTCCCGGCGGGACAGCCGCTGCCTCGCGGGACCATACTTGCGAGCAGATATCGCGGTCTTCGCTGGCAACCTGCAGATAGAGAGGATGAGTGGAGAGCAGGTTGCTCGAACGCCAATTCGCCACGCGTCGCGCGGCTGGCGAGACGGAAGACCTGCGGAATCCGGCAAAGAGAGCGTCCGTACATGACAGGGCCTGACGCGGCTTACGCTCTGCCAGGGCTATGCTCAGGTCGGTGCCGCCTGCCGGCGCAATGTGCCGCGTGCTGCCCTGCTCTCCTTCGGGCTGCAGCCAAATTGCACGTGATACCAGCGCGAGAATCCGCTCGGCGCGGAAAAACCGAGCAGGGTCGCGACCTCCGTCAACGGACGATCGCTCTCGTTGACATGGCGTATGGCGAGCTCCGTACGGATGTCGTTCACGATCGACGAGAAGCTTTGCCCATGCTCCGCCAGCCGGCGCTGGACCGTTCGGCACACCACGCCCAGATGCTCAGCCACTTGTTCGATGCTGCAGCGCCCGCTGGGCAACAGCAGCAGGATCATGCGCCGCACGTCCTCAGGCATTGTCGCCTGCTGCGCCATGGAGGACGCGTCTATCAACTGCTGCGCGTAGCGCCCCATGGCCGGATCCGCGGACGGGTTGGGTGCATCGAGGTCGGCCTTCGCGCAGATAATGCAGTTGAAGTCATAGTCGAATTCGACGCAAGGGCCAAAAAACCGTCGGTGCGTACTCAGATCGCGCGGCGCCGGGTGCTCAAAGCATACGCGCCGCGGCTCCCAGTCGGGCTTGTGGAGTTGACGTATCAAACGCACCATGACCCCTAGCGCCAGTTCAACCCTTTGACGCGTGGGTTGATGTGCTTTGCCAGCCATTACCACCTCGCGAATAATGACCAGTTCATCGCACTCCTCGACCGCCAGCGACAACGCACTGTTGAGCGACGCTTGATAACGCATCAGCATGCGAAGCGAGTCGCGCAGCGTCGCCTGATCGCGGATCAGCAATCCTACCGGCCCAAGATTGGACAAAAGGCGCGACTCGGCCATGCACAGTCCGAAACTCTCATTGCCTGACATGGTTGCGGACGCCTGAAGCAGCCTTCCGACACACTCGACTGGAATCATGATGTCCGGCTCGCACAGTACGCTCGGACTCAAGCCCGCGTCAAAGAGCATCCGCACCGGATCCAGTCCGGAGGCTCGAGCGACCTCGCTGTAGTTGGTGAGGGCCGCAGCGCGGACAAGTGACGCCATTGGAGAACTTAGGAGGACATTGACATGGAATGATAAATCCCTGTCATGTACTGTCAAGCGGGAGATACCCGCGACATCCAAACTCGCAAGGATCGATCGGCCTAACCGACAAGCGGAGACACGTTCATGATTCAACACCTCAAGGCGGCACCCGCAGTGGTCCGCGCAACCTCGCTGGGCAACTCGATCCGGGTCGAGCCAATCACATGCACGATCGGTGCGGAGCTCAGCAACGTCAACCTTGGCGCGGCTGCCGAGGACGACCAACAGATGGCGGAAATTCGGGCGCTGCTCCTAAAGCATCGCGTAGTGTTCTTCCGCGACCAGGACATGACGCGCGCGCAGCACGTAGCCTTTGCGCGCCGCTTCGGTGAGCTGGAGGACCACCCGGTGGTAGGCAGCCATCCCGATTACCCAGGACTGGTTCAGATCTACAAGACCCCGGACAGCCCCCCCGAACGCAACGAGAATTCCTGGCATACCGATGCCACTTGGCGCGAAAAGCCTCCGATGGGCTGCGTGCTGCGCTGCGTCGAATGTCCGCCTGTGGGCGGCGACACGATGTGGGTCAACATGGTCGAGGCTTACAACCAGTTGCCCGAGGAGATCAAGACGAAGATCGCCACATTGCGCGCGCGCCACAGCATCGAGGCGAGCTTCGGTGCCGCGATGCCGATCGAAAAGCGTCTCGCACTGAAGGCTCAGTACCCGGACGCCGAGCACCCGGTTGTGCGCACCCATCCCGAAACCGGAGAGAAATTGCTGTTTGTCAATGGAAGCTTTACGACGCACTTCACAAATTTCAATGTGCCGGCCAACGTGCGCTTCGGGCTGGACAAGGCGCCGGGTGCCGGCAATTTGCTTAGCTACCTGGTCAGCCAGGCCAACATCCCCGAATACCAAGTGCGTTTTCGTTGGAAGAAGAACAGCGTTGCGTTCTGGGACAACCGTTCAACCCAGCACTACGCAGTGATGGATTATCCACCGTGCCACCGAAAGATGGAGCGTACCGCCATCATCGGTGACGCGCCTTACTGAAAGATCGACATGACCTCTACGGCACCGACCGTTCTCATCGTCCCTGGCCTGCGTGACCATGTTGCGGAACACTGGYAGACCCTGCTGGCGGCGGCGCTGCCTCGCGTCGTCAGCGTCGCCCCGCTTGAGCAAGACAAGCTGAGTTGCGCTGCCCGCGTCGACGCGATCGATCGCGCTTTGGCCACCGTCGAGGGGCCGGTGATCATCGTGGCGCACAGCGCAGGCGCGATGATGGTCGCCCATTGGGCAGCCCGAGGCGCCACACGTGAGATTCTCGGCGCCCTCCTTGCGGCACCCGCCGACCTCGAGACGTCCATGCCGGCCGGCTATCCGACGCTCAACACGCTGGGCGACCATGGCTGGCTGCCGATCCCTCGCTGCGCTTTGCCGTTTCCGAGCATTGTTGCGGCAAGCAGCAACGATCCTCTGACTCGTCTCGACCGCGCCCGCGGCCTGGCGCAGGCGTGGGGCAGCCGCTTCGTCGAACTCGGCGAAGTCGGGCATCTGAATCCCGCTTCAGGCTATGGCGAGTGGCCGCAAGCCAATGAGTTCATTCGCGAACTCTCGTGACCGAACCCACCGCGGCGTGCTGCAGGCCGAGAAAAAAAGGGAGCGGGCCTGCGGGACTTGAAGACGGCAGCGCCCGCTAAGGACGACCAGCCAGACTCGACGGCCACGATCCGTATGCTCACCTGCCGTAGCATCCAGTGCAGGGCGGGCGGCCGGCTTTCCGCCAGACGTCCGCATGCGGCGAGAGCCCGCCCTATCCCCCAGCCCCTCCCCCAGCGATGGGACATCGCCGGATCGACGATGCCGCATGCACACTGGCTCAATGATTGCGCAAAGCCCATTCGGACTGCAATGGCGAGTTTGCGCCGAATAATCTCTTATTAGTCTGGCTGGTAGTTAATGGACTTCAGCAGCGTGGACTGTTGCAGGTATGCCTGCTTCAGGTCCGCCATCAACTCCTCGGACGTAGCGGCGCTCCCCTGCTCCATCCCCATGTCCTTGACGTGGTTCTGCACTGCGGGTTGCCTGAAATACGCCAGTGTTATCTCGCGGATTTTCTCCTGGACTGCCGGTACGACATCCGGGCGGGACCACACTGCGAACCACCCTGCTTGCGCCAGTTGCGGGTAACCGAGCTCCTTGAAAGTAGGCACATCCGGCAATTCAGCGATCCGGGTCGGATAGTTCAACGCAATCGCCTTGATCTTTCCCGCTTTGATCAGCGGCAAAGAGGTAGTCACCCCATCGAACATCAGGGGCACGTGGCCACCCATCAGGTCGTTCAACGCCGGAGGAGAGCCTTTGTAGCCCACATGCCGCATTGGCACATGCGTGAGTTGCCCGAGCAGTATGCCCGACGTGTGGCCCTTCAATCCCGTAGCATAGGAAGCGAAAACGAGGCCGTCCTTTTGCGACCTGCCATAGTCCACCAGCTGCTTCAGGTTGGAGACGGGCACATCCTTGTTGGCTACCAGCACCAGCCCCGTGCGACTGATCTGGGCCAGGGGCTTCAGGTCCGTAAAGGGCTTGTAATGAACCTTGTAGGCCAACGGCGCTTCGCTCACGACACCGCCCTGGATAACCAGGAAGGTATAGCCATCCTTGCCGTTGGACTGCAAATCGCCGATCGCCAGTGCACCGGCGGCACCCGCCTTGTTTTCTACGATGACGGGCTTACTCAACTTTTGCTGCAGGCCTTGCGCCAGCAGCCGAGCCAACGCGTCGGCACTGCCGCCGGCAGGCCCCGCCACCACCAGACGGATCGGCTTGCTGGGCCAAGCCTCCTGGGCTTGGGCCACGGACACGCCCCCGGCGACACCAACACCAACACCAATTACCAAGGCGCAACCGCGCCATCCTGAGTGATTGATCTGCTTCTTCATGTCTATCCCTTTTGATTGCGATGCTTTACGTGTTTAGAAAGGCTTGTTCGTCTATTCTCGAATCGCATCGGGTCAACCAGCTTGCCCGTTCGCGACAAGTTATTACCAACTCGCGCAAGCAAAGGGAAAACCCTGCTCAGATATCCAGAGCGTGCAGGTTGGCCCCGACCTCGGCTCCCCTGCGTCAGCGGATGACTGTCATAAATGGCCAAGTTCAAGGCGTGCAAGGTAAAGCGGGAAGTAGCGCCGGGCTAGATGATCCGACGCTAGAGGTCCTGAGGAGACAGAAATTGAACGTGTCTACGAGTAACGCGATGCCGGCTGAGCCGGCTGCGGCCACCACTGGTGCCCGACCCTACGCGTGGGTGGTCTTTGCATTGATGTTTTGCCTGCTACTGTCTGACTACATGTCGCGGCAGGCGATCAATGCCTTGTTTCCACTCTTGAAATTGCAGTGGCAGATTTCCGATACCCAGCTCGGTTCGATTAGTAGCGTGGTGCCGTTGACGGTCGGCGTGCTGACCCTCCCATTTTCCATCATCGCGGACCGCTGGGGGCGCGTCAAAAGCATTGCACTGATGGTGGCGGTGTGGAGTGTTGCCACGCTCGGGTGCGCCATCGCCAGCACCTACCACGAGATGCTCGTCGCACGCTTGTTCGTTGGTGTCGGCGAGGCTGCCTACGGAAGTGTCGGATTCGCTATGCTCATGAGCATCTTCCCCAGGCACATGCGGTCTACCATTGCCGGCGGCTTCACGTCTGCCGCAGCGTTTGGGTCCGTACTCGGTGTTTCGCTTTCCGGCATCATCGCGACGCACTTTGGCTGGCGATGGTCGATGGGCCTGATGGCGATCCTTGGCTTTGCGCTGGTGATCATTTATTACTTCGTGGTCACCGAGAAAAAACTCGCAAGTGCGCAACCGGACAATGCAAACGGAACCGCGGTGCACGGGCATGTGAAACTGACACCGCGCGCTTATTTCTCTGGCCTGTTCCCGTCCCGGTCTGTCTTTTGTGCCTACCTCGGCTGCGCCCTGCAGATCTTCGTTCAAGGCACGCTGTTCGTGTGGCTGCCCAGCTACCTGAATCGCTACTGGGGCATGCCTGTCAGCGAAGCGGCCACACTGGCGGCCGGCCTTGTCCTTGTCAGCGGCCTGGGCCAACTCATATGCGGTGTGATGACCGATCGGATCAGCGGGGATTCGT
Source organism: Cupriavidus sp. 2TAF22 (assembly GCF_052115045.1). Classification (NCBI taxonomy): domain Bacteria; kingdom Pseudomonadati; phylum Pseudomonadota; class Betaproteobacteria; order Burkholderiales; family Burkholderiaceae; genus Cupriavidus; species Cupriavidus sp. 2TAF22. The sequence goes on along the minus strand of NZ_JBFRFX010000043.1, from coordinate 19,797 downwards.
CGCTCAAGAGGTGGAACATGGCCATTGGTTACTGCCTCGTGTTAGGCACTCTGCTGGCGATCGCATTCCGTTTGCCACAGGGTAATCTGCAACTCGCGCTCCTTGCGCCCGGGGTGTTCTTCCTTGCCAGCTCGTTCGGCACCTGTAGCGCGATCATTGCCGGGGCCACGCCGCCAGCCATTCACGGCTCGGCATTTGCCACTCTGACGCTGTTTAACAATATATTGGGCCTCGCAGCAGGCCCCTTTATCACCGGTATGGTAGCGGACGCGGTTGGTCTTCAAGTTGCCTTGCGCTGGCTACCGTTCGCGGCAATTCTGCCCTTCACCGTGTTCCTCATCGGCAGATGGTGTTACGTCGCGGAAGCGCGACACGGCTGAGCGCGCTGCCGAGTCTACGAAGCACGGCCATTGAGAGCCTCAGTTCCGAGTTGCACAAAGGCTCGTACCGCCGGGGATATTTCCCGGCGCCTATGCGCCAGCGCCAGATGCACTGAGAATTTGAAGTCGGCGATCTGAGTGTAGAAGATGCCTGGCTGGGAGAAATTCTGCATCGACTCAGGCACGATGGCCACGCCGTATCCCGCGGACGCGAGGCAGATTGCGGAGATGAAATCCTGGACACGATATTCCAGATGAGGCGTGAAGCCTCCGGCTTTTCCCAGGGCGGATAGGGCATCGCCGAAGCCTTCCTCGTCCGTAAACTGAGGGACGATGAACGATTGATCCGCTAGCGCCCGCGCTGAGACTGTCCCTCGCCTTGCAAGAGGATGGCTTGCTGTCATTGCAGCCAGCAGACGTTCAGTCTGTACGACCTTCGTGATAACGCCAGCCGGATAGAGTCGCCTGGGCCTGACAATGCCCACATCGATCTGGCCATCGCTGAGCGCTTCGAGCTGCCTTGGCGTTTCCATTGGCACGACTTCGATCCGGACCATCTCATGCGCTTTCCGAAACTCGCTCAGCATCATGGACAACAGGCCGCTGCTTGCGCCAGATGCCACATAGCCCACACGGATGACGCCAGCCAGCCCTCGGGCAGCCAGGCGCCCCACCTGGTCGGCCCGCTCAATGTGCCGCAACGCAGCAACAGCCTCGGCATGGAACAGGTGCCCCGCGTCGGTAAGTGACACCGGCTTCCTTTTGTTGCGGTTCAAGAGCGTGACGCCCAAATCTTGTTCAAGGCGCTGGATTTGGGTGCTGAGCCCTGATTGTGCGACACCTAAACGATCTGCCGCCTTCGCAAAGTGAAGCTCTTCCGCCACGGCGACGAAGCACTGCAACTGGCGAACGTCGATCATCGTTTTAATCTCAATTGCGGAACAAAGATTACTGCTTTCTATCTGGATCATATCAAAGATTCCAGATGAAATAGCACCCTACAACATCCCGGAGAGCTACCAATGAATGCCCCGCTTCCTGCGTCAGTGCTTGCCAGCAATGACGAGTCCCGCTTCCAAGTGTCTGCCCACCCAGATCACCATCGCATCCTGCATGTGACCGTTGAGCGCGATGCCGTTCTTGGGTTCCTGCATGACGCACGCAAGGTCGATGTTCAAAATCTCGAGTATGTTCCCTTCATGCGCTACGGGCTCGCGGACCTGATCGCGAAGCATATCGGCGAAGACTTCGCTACAACCATCAACGGCATTGTGAAGGATCGGCAGCACGGTGGCTTTACGGTAGGCCTCCAGGGGCTGACGACGGACGCCGACGATTTCGTTCGCTTCGGCACTGCCATTGGGCACCTCTTGGGCCCCGGCAACCACGATGCGATGTCGGGCACTTACTATGCTCGCTTCGTGGTCAAGCACACGGACGATAGCGACTCCTATTTGCGCCAAGCCTATCGACTCTTCACGATGCACACCGATGGCACCTTCGTTACCGAAGCGACGGACTGGCTGTTGATGATGAAGTTCGCAGAACAGAATGCAACTGGCGGGGAGTCCCGATTCTTGCATCTGGACGATTGGGAAGACTGTGGCAGGTTTGTCAGTCACCGTCTCGGGACGCAGCCGTTCCTCTACAAGGCGCCGGGATCCAAGAATGTCAGCGATAGGGTCGAGCGCCCGCTCTTCTTCCAGAACGAGTTCGGCTTGTCGATGTCCTTCATCGATCAGTTCGTACAGCCTCGCAATCGCGAGGAGGCTGCATTTCTCAACGACCTGTCGACTTCCATGGAGGCTTCACCGGGAACAAGGGAAGTGTCGCTGCCCGTCGGCGACCTGGTTGTCTTGAACAACTATTTCTACCTCCACGGGCGCGCGCCGTTCGAGAAAAATGCGGCGCTGTTCCGCGAGCTGATGCGCCAGCGAGGCACGTTCGCCTGATTATCAATGTGATCCGGCGTGGCTGATAGTGATAGCGGTTGGGCCTGATAGACACTTCAAATCAAGATGACATCTCTAACAGAAGTTGCAGAAAGCCAAGCCGTTCCGAGCGCTGGAATACCTGCCAAGCCTGCCTATGGCGCCAACCGTCAGATTCATCGACGACTACGACCGATCCTCTCGCTTGCCGATTTTGAAGTCGCGGCAAGGAAAAGCCTACCGCGTCCTATCTTTGGCTACATTGCCGGCGCCGCGGAGGATGCAAAGTCGCTCACCGCCAACCGGTCGGCATTCGACGAGGTCAGGTTTCGCCCCAAGGTCCTGGTCGACGTCTCAGGACGATCGCAAGCGACCGAGATCTTCGGGCAGCGTTACGCGTCTCCGTTTGGAATAGCGCCCGTCGGAATCAGCGCGATTGCCGCTTACCGTGGCGATGTGGTGCTGGCGCAAGCTGCGCGCGAAGAGCAGATACCCGCAATCATGAGCGGCACGTCCCTGATTCCGATGGAGGACGTTCACGCTGCCGCACCAGGCACGTGGTTCCAGGCGTACCTGCCGGGCGATGCCATGCGTCGGGACGCGCTTATTGAGCGGATTTGCGCGGCAGGGTTCGGCACGCTGGTCCTGACGGTGGATATTCCCGTCTGGGCCAACCGGGAGAACAACGTTCGTACTGGTTTCTCGCTGCCCTTGCGGCCATCCGTCCGCCTGGCATTCGACGGCGTGTCCCGGCCACGCTGGCTGGCGGGAACGTTCGCCAGAACGCTCCTCTCGAGCGGAATGCCGCATTTTGAGAACTCCTTTGCCACGCGCGGCGCACCGATCTTGTCGGCTTCGGCGATTCGCGACACAACAGGCCGTGATCACCTGAACTGGACGGACATCGAACGCATCCGGCAAAGATGGCGCGGCAATCTGGTCATCAAGGGAATTTTGCACAAATCCGACGCAGAACGCGCCGTGGTTTTGGGCGCCGACGGCATCATCGTCTCGAATCACGGCGGGCGCCAACTGGACGGTGCCGTGGAGCCGCTTGCCGTATTGCCAGAAATCTGTGAAAGCGTCGCGCACAAGACAACCGTCATGATGGACAGCGGAATCCGGCGAGGCGGTGATGTTTTGAAAGCACTGGCACTGGGGGCCCGCTTTGTCTTCCTGGGGCGGCCCTTTATCTACGCTGCGTCCGTTGGTGGATCGGAGGGCGTTCGCCACGCCATTACTCTTTTGCGCGACGAGGTTGATCGAGATATGGCTATGCTTGGGGCGAACACTCTCGCTGACGTGAACAGTTCCGTTATTGTCTAGTCCGATGCACCATTGAAACCCCACCGGGCGGAATCGCTCCGGTCGGTAGGACGGAATGCCATGACTTCAGCACAAGCCATATATCTCGATCCACCGGCCGGCTTCGAACACATCGTCATCGGCAAGGCCGCCATCTCCCCGCCGGGACCGGGCGAGACCTCGTGCTCTTCGCGATACCCCTGCGCCGATCCCATTCGGAAAGTCCCGCCCAGAAGGCGGACCATGCCGGCCCGGTTCGGATGGCCAGCGCTGCCGGGCCCGAAGCCTTCCGGTACACCGCAATAACTCTCGCACAGGCTGTCGGTCTGGGCCAGGCGAGCGGTGTACAGCACCGAAGGTGCCGCCCCCCGTCGCAACCGTCGGTGCGACGCTGACGCCTGCGCCCTGCACCCTGCACCGCCAGGACCAGCAGGACGGTCACGCTCGCCCTGGGAGCGCTACTTGTCCAACCCACGAATATCCTCGTAGTAGGACGTGCCATTGCTATAGCCCTTGCGCTGTGCCAGCCCGTCGAACTCCGCCACGCCGTTTGCCTTTCGGTAGTCCTCGTAGGCGGCCATCAGCTCCTTCAGCTTGTCCGGCCGGCTACCCGCCAGGTCATGCAGTTCCGAGCGGTCGACCGAAAGGTCGTACAGCTCCCAGCGGTCCTTGCCCCACGGAGCATGGCATATCCGCGGTTGAAGCCACGGGCCCTGACCCCGTGCTCGTCCTTGACGCCGAGGTGCCATTCTCCGGTCATATAGGTGCGATAACCAGCGTCCTTCAGCAGTTGCGGGAACGACAATGCCTTCTCGTTGAGGTATCCCTCATAACCCGTCCGGCTGCGTTGCAGGCCCGCTAGGCGGTCCAGGTTCGGCGTGGCAATTTCCCCGCCCAAGGCTTCGATATCGGAATACCCGAGATCGTCGGCGACGATCAGCAGGATATTGGGGCGGGTTGCCCTGTCTGTGCCGCCCGGGGGCAGCACCGAGCACGAGCGCGCCCGCAAGCCTCAGGAACTTGTGTTTCATGTCTCCACCATTGTCCGGACCGGGCGCTTCGCGGCATCTGCGGTCGCTGCCCGCACCGTCGGTCTTGTGTACGGCGTCTGGTCGCCAGGATGCGCGCCGCTTTGCCTGCCGCATGTCTTGTATTGTGCTTTTTCTGGAATATGCCGCGGGGGATCGCGGGCTTGGCGAAAAAAGTATGGACTGCGGCTGTTCAGACGTCGAGGACCGATGACGTCTCAATCAATACCTGTGAAATGTGGCTACCATGTACCCTGCCAGGGGGCGCGGTAACGGTTGGTATCCGCACCGCGCAGGCTGGCACGTTGGTCCCTTGCAGATACCCCCCAATTCGGAGATTGCGACATGGCCATCCAGCTTAATCACACCATCGTCTTTTCCCGCGACAAGAAGGAGTCCGCCGACTTCCTCTCCGAGATCCTGGGACGTCCCGCCGCGGTGCCGTTCGGGCCGTTTCTTGCTGTACGGCTGGACAACGATGTCACCCTGGACTTCATGGACGCGGAAGGCGACGTTGCCCTGCAACACTATGCCTTCCTGATCAGCGACGCCGAATTCGAGCAAAGCTTCGCCCGCATCCGGGCGCGCAATCTAATGTACTGGGCGGATCCCTACCGCCGCCGCCCCGGCGAGGTCAGCACGGAGGATGGCTGTCGCCGAATCTATTTCGAGGATCCGAGCAAGCATTTTCTGGAAATCTTCACGAAGGGATAAGGCGCATGCGCGTCGACAGGAAGACGCGCAACGACCACGGGTTTCGGCATCCCGCACTCAAAGCGATATAAGGTCTCGTCGGCGAGAGACGCCCCATGTGTGCAAGGAGGCGCTGCTGAAGGCATATCACGGCGATGGCAAGGACCCCAGTAATCATGAGATGCTGCTGGAATCGGCCCAATCGGTGGGGCTCGATGCCACTCAAGGGCGACGCGTGCTGGAGAGCGGCGAGTATGCGGACGCGGTGCGCGCCGAAGTGGCGGAATTCCAGGCGATGGGTATCCATCCGTTCCATCGATCATCTTCGACAACCGCTATCTGGTCTCGGGCGGCCAGTCGGCCGAGGCCTTTGCACAGATCATCCGCGACGTGCTGGCGAAGTGGCCTGGCTGACGGCAGCCTGAATTCCGGCATCGGTCCGGTCGGGCACTGGATGGCCTGATTCGGCGCAGCCTTTGTCAACACAACGGCATCGCCGAATATTGGCTACCACCGACGCCGTCGCGCTTGCCCTCAGAGTTCCTGAACGAGTTGCTCCGCCAGTGGCCACGTTCCATAGCCATCCGCCGGTCCAAGATGCCCGACTTCACCGCCGTCGACGAACCGACTGCCCCAGGAGTGCGCCAGCTCGCCGACTCGTTCGAACTTCCCGAGCGGATCATTGCGGCTCGCGACCACGATGCTTGGGAATTTCAGATGGCGCCGCGGAATTGGGGTCCAGCCCTCGTCTGCCAGCGTCTGCGGATCGCTGTATCCGGGCGGCAACGGGCTGCCATAGTCGGTCGGGGCGGCGAGCAATACGCCTTGCACAGTGCACTCCGTCTCCTGTGCCCAGTGAACGGTGATCAGGCAGCCCACACTATGAGCAACGAGGATGACCGGCCCCGAGATGTTGCTGACGACACGCTCCAGGTTCGCTACCCTGGCACGGCGCAACCTCTTGTCCTGATCAATCTGGGGCACGATGCGCACTGCTCGTCCCTGCTGCTGCAAACGCTCTGCCAGCAGCGACTGCCAGTGCTCTGGTATGTGATCGCGAAAGCCGGGAACAATCACAACCGTTGGCTGATTTTCGGATGCCATGAAACTGGAACTCCTCGTTTGGTTTGAAGACGCCTCAGTACAGCCCTGCATATAGAGAGACCAAGTAGTTCTGCCGGCCCGGCTTCGAATCAGTACGGGATATCACCTACGATGCCGGCTTCTCGGGGACGAGTATCTGGCGTTGCGGGCTTCCATGCATATTCGGTCAGGACATTGACTTTCCAATTCACGACATTCCGCGCGCAACTACGGCAAGCGACCCCAATGTTTCGTAGCATGGCGAAGTCCCACCAAGCAGTACATTCCCGACCAAAGAGCGAAGGACAACGCTTCACCCATCCAAGGAAATATTCATGACTTATCCTGTTGTCTTGGTTACCGGTGCAACCGCTGGTATCGGCCGCGCGACGGCGCTTGCCTTCGCAGCCAAAGGCGCGCGACTGGTGTGCTCCGGGCGGAACGCCGCTGCCGGAGCGGCCCTCCTCTCGGAACTCCGGCAGATGGATGCGGAAGCAGACTTCGTGGCGGCCGACATCAGCAGTGAAGACGATGTTATCCGTCTTGTCCGGCATGCCATCGAGCGCTTTGGATGCCTCGACATCGCTGTGAACAGTGCAGGAACGGAAGGAACACCGGGATCCCTTCACGTGAACGGTGGGAAGACCGCCGCGTAGACTGCCTTTTTACTTGCAGTATCAAAAAGGGCAAAGGTTCCACAGGGGTTTCCTGTGGAACCTTTGAAACCGGGAATGCCGCGGAAAGTGCCGACTTGGCAGGAGATCGGCATTCCCGGTGGAGCTTATGTAGATTGGCCTTGATAGCCGCCCTCAGAACACGTGGCGGATACCCACCGCGGCGCCAAACATCGAGCTTTGGCCATTGGACAGCGCGTAGTTGTTGACCGTAAGACTGGTTGCGTAGTTGCTCGCGGCCGATTCCATCGCCAGGCCAGCGTTCTTTGAATAGGCCATGGTCAGATAGATATCCGTACGCTTCGAGAACGCGTAGTCGGCAATCAGGGCAATCTGCCAGGGATTGGCAATGTGCGTGTTGCCGCCGAGGCTCTTCACGTTCTGATAGTCATACTCGAGCGTGAAGTCGAGTGCGGGAGACAGCCGGTACTGACCGCCTATCCAATAGAAATCGTCGCGCATGGTCAGGGTACCGTTCTGGTCCTTGTTCTGGCCCCAGCGATAGCCGCCCATTACCTTCGCCGTGCCATTGATGGCGTAGCTGCCCATGACTGCGGCTTTTCTGAAGGTACCGCTGCCAGTGCCGATCGTCGGATTCCACTGGTCATAGGCAACGCCTATGCCGAAAGGCCCGGAGATATAGCTCAACCCCGCCCCATAGGCGGAGTCGCGGCGAAACTGCCCGGGAACTTCACCGTTGCCACCGGCGGCCGGAACATTTGGGGCGACTTGCGGCAGCGTCGTCCCTACGCCAAACGACATGTTGGCCTGTGCCGTAAGGCCGCCGAACACGCCGACGTACTTCACCGCATTGTCCTCGCGGAAGTTCGCTCCGGTGACCACGCCGATCGGCTCGTACTGGGTGGCATATCGGGCAGGGATAAAGTTGGCCAGCGTAGAAAACAGCGACTGATATTGTCGGCCGAATGTGAGCTGCCCATATTCCGAGCTAAGGCCAACAAAGGCCTGGCGACCAAACAGGCGGCCGCCTTGCTGGGACGTGCCGGTATCGAGATTGAAGCCGCTTTCCAGAACGAAAATGGACTTCATCCCGCCGCCCAGGTCCTCCGTGCCGCGAAGACCCCAACGCGAGCCGGAGTACCCACCGGAGTCCTCGCGGACAACACTATGGCCGGCGCCCGACTTGAAACCGTTGGCGGCCGACGGCACAGCGGCGCCGACGCGATTGACGTACTCGACGTTGACGTCTGCCACACCGTACAAGGTCACGCCGGATTGCGCACTCGCTGCCCCACACGCACTAACGGCGGCCAAGGCAAGAATCTTTCTTTTCACCAGAACTCCTCCACGTTCATTGTTATCGTCTCCAACCTTGTGGCGCGCGGATGCCACGAGGTCAAAGCGTTGCCAGGCGACGAATTGAGATTCGATTTCCCCCTTTACGCAAAACAGCCGCGCATATGCAGGGACGAGCGCGGCCCCTCCCCCTTCGGGTGAGCAATTGCGCTTCGTCCTGTTTTAAAGCTTGAATTTGCTGCGGCTCTACGGGGGGGAATCAGGGCACTAATCGATCTGGATCCCCGCATCGGTAGCGATCTTCGACCAGAGCTGGAGATCGTTGCTGACCATCTCGCGGAACTGCTCCGGAGTCTTCGCAGGTGGCGGCCCAAAGTTCATGGCTTTCATCGTGGCTGCGAGATCAGGAGATTTCTGGACCTTATTGATTTCCTCAGCCAGCCTCTTCAGGATCGCCGGGTTGGTTCCCGAGGGTGCGAAGACGCCGAACCAGCCCACCGCATCGAACTTGTAGCCCTGTTCACCCATGGTCTTGACGTCGGGCAGCTGCGGTGCGCGCGCATTGCCTGCGATGGCGATGGCGCGGACCTTACCGGAACGCAGGAAGGGAATGGGCGCGCCCGGATCGGTCCAGCCGATTTTCACGACACCTGAAGCAAGGTCGGTCAACAATTGATTCGAAGTCCGATATGGAACGTGATCGGTCTTCATGCCGGTCTGCTTCTTGAGCCATTCCATCGTCAGCTGCCCGGAAGACCCCGTGGACCAGGTGGCGTAGCCGTATTTTTCCGGGTTTACCTTCACGAACTGGATCAGCTCCGGCAGGTTGTGAACCGGCAGATCATTGCTCACCAGCAGCACCACCCCGCCCTCCGCGGTCTCGGCGATCGGCACAAGGCTCTTCTTCGGATCGTAGGGGATGGTCTTCAGCACGGCCGGGGCGATGACCATGTTCGATGCCGTGGTGTAAAGCAGCGTGTACCCGTCGGACGCTGCCTTGACAACGACGTTTGTTCCGACGACCCCACTGCCGCCCGGCCGGTTGTCAACGACGACCGGTTGCTTCAAGGACACCGACAGGCGTTGCGCCAGCAGGCGTGCCAGAGAATCGGTTCCTGATCCTGCGGATGACGCTACGACCATCTGAATCGGGCGCGCGGGCCAGGCATCCTCCGCCCGCACCGGCGCGGATGCGTACAACGCCGCAAGCGCTGCCGTGCCCAGCGTGGCAGCAAGCAGCTTTTGCATTCGAAATGTCATTGTCACCCTCCATATAATTTTTCTGTTGGCGATCGCTCTAGCTGCGCTCGTTCCGGATGCATCGCTCTGGCAGCACAGGAACGCCAACCGCAAGGGCGACGCAGCCCCAAGCGGCACGAGCAACGCCGACGCGAAGCACAGCGCAAGAAGGCCGCGTGAACCGTTGTCAGGCCGACTGATTTTCTTGCTTGCGCAGGAATCCCTGGTGGCCACCATTACGATTGGGCGAGAAGCCATTGGCCTGGAGCGTTTCTTCCACGGTGTCGTAGAACACGCCAAGCTTCAGGATCTCTCGCGTCTGCTCCGCCGTCGCGATGGGGCGACCGAATTCGCGGGCAATACGCACCAGTTGCTTGATCTGCTCGACCGAACTCATCTTCCCCGTGCGGGTCTGGTTCCAGAGCACATCCTCGATGCCGCATCGCACGTGCAGGCCCAGGGCCATGCCGATCATGTTGATGGGCAGCACATTGAGCACCGAGCTTTCCACCGTGACCACGGCGCCATCGGGTACCGCACGCAGCATGTTGGTCAGGTTGTAGATGTTCGCCTGGTCCATGCCACCACTGATCGCCACCCAGTTCATCACCAGCGGGCCCTTGTAGACGCCGCGGCGAATCATGCGTTCGATCGTTTCAAAGCTGTTGATGTTGTAGACCTGAAACTCGCTCTGGATGCCGGCGGCCGTGAGGCGTCGGATGTGTTCCTCGGCCCAGCTCGGATTCGAGGGCACGATCATGTCCTTGTACGTGTCGTAGAGATGCGGGAATCCGCGCGACACGCCCTTGAAGTCATCCAGGCCGGCATGCTCGGTCACGTTCATCTGCGTCGTGTTGACTGTCACCGTCACCTGATCAGGCTTCGGATCGAGTTCGGCCAGCATATGCCGCGTGTCGTCGCTCAGCCATTTGGCGGCCTGGCCTTCTTCGGGCGCGAAGCTGATGGAGCCTCCAACCTGGATCACCATGTCGGGCACGGCGGCGCGCACCCCGGCGATCAATTCGTTGAACATGGACAAACGCTTGCTCCCCTTGCCATCGGCTTCACGGACATGCAGATGCAGCACCCGGGCACCGGCTTCGTAGCAATCCACCGCCTTCTGGATCTGTTCCTCCATGGTGACAGGGATATCCTCCGGGAAGTCCGCGGGAATCCAGCCCGGCGCATACGGAGCGGCCGTAATGATCAGCGGCTGCTGGTTCTCGGGATACAAGTGGCCGTCAAGGAAGTTCATGATGATGGGTCTCCAGGGTGAATCGTAAAAATTGAGAATGTCGAACCAGATGAGAGCGTTTCCGGGGCGGGAAACCGTCAAATCACAAAGATGGAAGAACCCGTGGTCTTTCGAGCCTCGAGGTCCCGGTGTGCCTGCACGGCGTCTTCCAGCGCATAGCGCTGATTGATCTCGATGCGGATGCGGCCTGCCGCTACATGGCCGAACAATTCATCGACCAGTTCCGCCTTCTCAACAGGATCGGCGATATAGTCGGCCAGGCCGGGACGCGTCAGGTATGCCGAGCCTTTGCGGGCCAGAATTGCCGGATCGAACCCGGTGACCGGGCCGGAGGCGAACCCCACGCACACCAGCAGGCCGCGGCGCTTGAGGGAGTCCAACGAGGCCATGAAGGTGTCCTTGCCCACGCTGTCGAAAACCACGGACACGCCCACGCCATCCGTCAGTTCCCGCACGCGCTTGGCCACGTCCTCATGGCTGTAGTTGATCGTGTAATCGCAGCCATGGGCGCGCGCCACTTCGGCCTTGGCATCGGTAGACACCGTTCCGATCACGGTCAGACCCAGCAGCTTTGCCCATTGCGAAATGATCAGGCCGACACCACCCGCTGCGGCATGCAGCAGAATGGTGTCACCCGCCTTGAACGGGTAGATCCGGCGCATCAGGTAGGAGGCTGACAAGCCCCGCATGGTCATCGCCGCGGCGACTTCGCAAGTGATTGCCTCCGGCAGCTTGATCAGCGGCGCGGCGGAGATCAGCCGCTCCGTGCTGTACGCGCCCAGCGTGTTGGCGAAGCCCGTATAGGTCACGCGGTCGCCGACCGCCAGATGGGTGACGCCGGCCCCGACGGCCTCGATCACGCCGGCGGCTTCGTTGCCGATTCCGCTGGGAAGCGGAACCTGATAAGTGCCGCTGCGGAAGTAGGTGTCAGCAAAGTTCAGTCCTGCGGCCACGTGACGGACGCGGACCTCTCCCGGCCCCGGCTCGCCAACCGTGGCGTCTTCAAAACGAAGGACCTCCGGCCCGCCTGTTTCGTAAATCCTAACGACTTTCGCCATGTGGTCTCCTGCCTTCCTCGAATATGAAGATGCACCTGTGGCTTGCCGATTGAGCTCGCCTGAGGGGCTACCTGTGTGTCGAATCATCAGGCCGGGCCCAGCTTTCCGCTTTCCCGCATGCGTCATGTGCTTTCCTTTTTCTGACAAGGATCTGCGGGGGGGCTCTCAGGTTGGCGTCGGCAGCGCAAGGGTGTAGTCGCGAACTGGCGCGACATGCCGCGGGTGGACCTCGGGGAGGGTGAACTTGCGCCAGGCCTAGAAGCGAGGGATGCGGCTGAGTTCGGTGGCTCACGAAAGCCGGCCACTTGTCTGGCAGATGCTGCCCGCGACCGCCGAGCTGTTTGTCGGACTCGCCCGTTACCGGCACGCGTATGTGCTGCCGCCGACGCCCGGCGAAGAGCGCCCCCGCTGCTTCCGGCGATCGGCGGGGAAAGGGCCTTGATTCGCCGCAACAAAGCAGCCGCCTACGCTGTTTGCACCACCATCAACTTCCGAAACGCAAGAAGAAGCGATCGACTTCAGTGTGCTCGCGGACCGGCCCTTTCTGGTCGCGATGCTGGTTGTCGTACTGGTCGCCGGAAAATTGCTAGCCTTGATGTTCCTGGCCGGCAAGATCAACCTGCCGCGCGAACAGCGCATCTATTTCGCGATCCTCCCTTTCGCAAGGAGGCGAATTCGCCTTCGTCGTGACCGCCGCGGCACAGGCCGCGCGCTTGCTCGACAGCGAGCAGTTGTCCATCCTGGGACTGTCAATCGACAGTCGCCCGAACGCACTACGGAAGACCAGGTGATGGTGACCCTTGCAAGCCAACTGCGCACTGCACGTGGGGCAAACGCTGATCCGGGCAACCGCTTCGGCAACCTGTGCCGCGACCATCGTGCGCTGCAGCCGACTCAGCAATGATTTCGCTTCCTCCAGATGCAGGCCTATAAGCCGAGGGGTTCGTGGATATGTGAAGCAAAAAGCGCTTATTTGGACTGTTCAAGATAAGATACATTTTTGTAACTTATACGGGATATCCAAATCTACACGTCCCCGGCGCTATTCCGCTTGACGTAGGGAACGGGCTTTTCCGCAGCAAGCCGTCTTCCCACCTAGCTTTGCGGTCAACCATCACTTAAGATACATAAATGTAACTTAAGCAGAGAATATGACCTCCTGGGAATTCTACGGACGAATGAGGACGCTGGAGACTCTGGACCGGATTGTCCATGGCCCAAACTGGTTCTTCTGCCGCATCCAAGGCCGACGACGCATTGGCAAGACGACCCTGCTGCGTGAGCTATCCAAGAGCGAACCGTCGTTACTCGCTCGGATGGTCTACATGCAGATACCAGACTCAGACGAGCGAGATGTGGCGGCTGGGTTCCGCCGGGCGCTGGAAGACTGCGAATCCGAGATCGCAAATGCACTGGCCCCGCAAGTCACTGACTTCGCCTCGATGGCCGGCGTGATCGGCCTTCTATGCCGCCGCGGCTTGATCGTCGTGTTGGACGAATTCCAGTATTTCACGGAGGGGAGGCTCTACGCCTTCAACTCATTCCTGCAGGAGCAAGTGGACCGGCTGCGCGATACGCAAGGGGGCGGGCTGTTTGTCCTTGGCTCCCTGCAGTCGGAAATGAGCGCGCTCCTCGACGACAAGGGTGCGCCGCTCTTTGGGCGGCTCACTGCGACTATCGATCTGCAGCACTGGGATTTCGAGGACTTGATCGAGGTGTACCGCGCACACGATATCCGCGACCCGCACCATTGGCTCACGCTCTGGGGCTTCTTCGAAGGCGTTCCCAAGTTCTACCGGGACGCGTATGACCAGGGCCTATTTCAGGTGGACGCCCGGTTTCAGGAAGCCTTGCTCGAGCGGATGTTCCTTCGCGAAGGCAGCCCTCTGGCCGAAGAGGCAGACACATCCTTCCTCCGTGAGGTGAAGGGCAGACTGCTCTCTGTCCTAAACTTCCTCTCGGAACATCCGGGCTCGAGCCACGGGCAACTGGTCGGCACACTGCTGCGGGATGAAGACGAAGCGTCGTTGAAGGTCACAATCAAACGCTTGGTCGAGAATTACCATATGGTCGACAAGCGCCACCCGGTGTTCTCGGAGAGCAAGAGCCGCAATTCCCGCTATTACATCACCGACAACTTTCTGCAGGTGTGGCTGTCGGTCGTGAAGCCGGCGCGGGACGCTTCTCGCATGCGCCCGCTATCGAAGGCGATCGATCTGACACTCCCTCGGCTGCACGGACACGAGGGATACGCATTCGAGAAGCTGATTCGTCAGTTGCACGTAGAGTGTTCGCGAAAGGGCGTGGGCGATTTCTCGCTGACCTCCATCGAACTGGGCTACTGGAATCGGCCGCGAGACGAACAGAACGCGATCGAGATCGACATCGTCGCACTCGACGAGGACGCGCGGCGTATTCGCTTCGGCTCGTGTAAGCGCAGTGCAAGCAAGCACACCCTGTCCTCGCTTTCCGAATTTGAGCAACAAATCGAGCGGTTCATGTCGACAAAGGAAGGGCGCCGGGTGAAAGGGTGGACTTCGACCAAGGCGCTGTTCTCGCCAGCCTTTTCTGACGAAGAGGCTCGGGCGTTGACGGCCGCCGGCTACCAGTGCCTGGACTTGCCGGCGTACGTCAGGATGCTTACGTCTCCGCGGTCAGTGTGATACTCGGGCCAGCCCGCAGAGCGCTGTGGCGAGCGTTGCACTGCTACGTGCGCGTGGCGGTGGAGCGGAGGTGGTCAGGACCGCCAACATCAAAGCCGAATAGTCTTTGCTGCATGACGTGGGGCGACATCCTTTCAGCGCTCTCCCAGGCTAAACAGCGTCTTGAGCTCGTCCCGGCTAAGATTACCGATCCACTGTTCGCCCGTGCCTACTGCCAAGTCGGCCAGTTCCCGCTTGGCGAAAATCATGTCATTGATACGCTCTTCAAACGTAGCGCGAGTGATGAATCGGTGGACCTGAACGTTGCGCTGTTGGCCAATGCGATAGACTCGGTCGGTTGCCTGCGCTTCCACCGCTGGATTCCACCATAGATCGTAATGGATGACGTTGGAGGCCGCGGTCAGATTTAGCCCTGTCCCGCCGGCTTTAAGTGACAGAATAAATACACGCTCGGTACGGTCGTTTTGAAATCGCTCGACCATAGCATCTCGTTTGGTTCGCACGACACCCCCGTGCAGAAATAGCGGATCGCGGCCATATCGCTGTCGCAGCCAACTGCAGAGCAGGGTTCCCATCTCGCGGAACTGGGTGAATACCAGCACCTTTTCGTGGCTGGCGTGGATATCGTCGATGAGCTCGAAAAAACGCTCCGCTTTGCCAGACGCCGCCGCGTCGGCCTGTCCCTGTTTCAAATATTGCGCCGGATGGTTACAGATCTGCTTCAATGCCAGAATCATCTGCAGCACCAGGCCTTGGCGCTTGAAGGTGTCGGATTCCCCTGAGATGACTCGCAATCCCTCCTGTACCACCGATTGATACAGCGCCGTCTGGGCCTTGGTCAGCGTGCAGTATTGATCCTGCTCGATCTTGTCGGGCAGATCGCTGATGACGGCCTTGTCGGCTTTCAGGCGTCGCAGCAGGAAGGGGGCCGTGACCCGCTTGAAGCGCTGCACGACATGCTGATCGCGCTGGATCTGAATCGGCATCGCATATTCCCGCGCGAATTGATTGAGGCTTCCCAGATAGCCCCGGTTCGCAAAGTCCAGGATGCTCCAGTACTCGGACAAGCGGTTCTCCACCGGCGTCCCACTCATGGCAATAAAGCTGCTGGCCGCGATCGCTTTCACGGCCTTGGTCTGGGCGGCAGCCGGGTTCTTGATGTTCTGGGCCTCATCCACTACGACGACGCGCCATGCCAAGGCATGGAGGGTAGCAGCAGCCGTACGCGCGATACCGTAGGTCGTCAGCAGGACATCAGGCCGACTCACCGCGAGCTCACGCTTGCTGCCGTGGAAGATGCCAACGCTCAGGTTGGGGGCGAAACGCCCAATTTCCTTCTGCCAATTGGTCAACAAACTGGTAGGCACGATGACCAGGGCCTTGGCGTCGTCAAGCGCGCCATCCTCCTTGAGCTTTTGCAGCGTAGCGATGACCTGCAGTGTTTTGCCCAACCCCATGTCATCGGCGATCACGCTGCCCAAACCGATTCGCGCGTTGCGATAAAGCCAGGCATAACCCCGCTGCTGGTAAGGGCGTAGGGTGGCGTTGATACCACGAGGCAACGGGACCGTGCCCGCTTCCACCAAATCTTGAATGATCTTGCGGGCCTTGGCATCCAGGCCAACGGTCGTGCCGGCGAGTTCGCCTGCGAGGGCCACGCGCAACAGTTCAGCGCCCGAAGGTGCCAATGGCTTAAGCAGTTGGGCACGCAGGCGCTCGATCTCTTTGGGATCCAGATAGACGTACGCCCCTTTGAAACGTACAACGCCTGCGGCATCCTTCACCAACCTTTCAAACTCGGCGCGCGTAATGAGATGGTTACCGACGGCCACTTTCCAGTCGAAGGCAAGAACATCGTCGGCGCGAAAAAATCCCGCAGTATCGGTCGCCGTACCCTTGATCTGCATGGACAGGCGAGGTCGCAGTAGATGGTTGAGCGCCTTCGGTAGCAGCGCGCGAATCCCGAGCAAGCGGATTACCGGCAGCGTATCAAACAGCAAGGCCGGCAGCTCATCCGCAGCAATCTTGACGGGGGTCTTGGCGCCAGCACTGATATAGGCATTGAGCGGTTGGAAAAACTCGGCCAGTAGCGCGATTGTCTGCAGAATGCCAAAACGGCCCTTCGACCAGGCCTCATCGGTCAGAATCGCTGCCAGTGGTACTGGTTTCTCCAGCGCTGCCGAACGATGCTCGATCGCGAGTGCCAGCCCGAAATGGCCCGCTTTTGCCTCCTCGAGGCATAGCACCGGTACATGTTCTCGGCGCGCCAGATGGTATCGGGATAGCCAGGTGTGAATGCCGGCGGCGATTTCCCCTTCACCGGGACCGTCGTAGCGGGCTCGGCCGGTGCAGAAGAACAAGGCCATCGTCTTATTCCCGAGGGGCTTTTCGCTGGCGCCATCCGCCCATGCGTGAATGAAGTGATTCAGAAACAGAGAACAGAGGAACGTTGCCTGGGCCTCCTGGGTGAGGACGGCACGCTTCCTTCCCTTCCCGGTCTTGACCAGGCCAGCTGGCAACGCAGTGGCAAGTCGCTGCATGACGGTCGCCACGAAACCATCGAGCGTGGCTGGGAGCCAGCGCAGCAAGACAGTGTCGGTATCCTCCAAGAGGATTTGCGGGATCACCGCGCCATGCGCGATCAACTGCAGTGCCGTCAAGCGCACTTGGAACAGCGCGGCGACCTCGGGCTGCACGTCTGGCAGATTGCTCACATCTACGTGAGCCAGTGCTGCTTCCAGTGCTTCGATGGTGGTGATGTCCTTCGTGCCGAACACCGACGGGTGCAATCTTGCGTCCAGTTCAATCCCCGGCCGGTCATCACCGGAGAACGTGAGGCGCTGCGCGTCGACGGCACCGGCGCGGGAATCCATGGCTTGTCGCGCGGCCTTTCTCGAACGTGCCAGAAGACGCCGCAACGTCTCGCGAAAATCTCCATTGGGAAAGAAAGTGGGGCGCGCCGGCAGCACCTGTAGCAGTGGATCGGACAGGTCCGGAATCCCGGAGAAATCCAGCTGATCAAGCGCAGCAAGATCCCCCGCATCAGCCAGGGCCTCTGAAGCTGTCGGCAGCAACTCGGTCAACGTGGGGAGGACAGCCCCAGCTGCCGGCGCCAAATGGATGTCGCGCGACTTCAAGGCTTGCGCCAGGTCGACACCCCGCAATGAAAACACCAGGAACGGATTGCCGTCGATTTCCCGGCTCAGGAGGTAAATCACCGCCGCCAAGTGCTTGCAAGGCACGGCCCAATCGGGGCAGGAGCATTGCATATCGAGGTCCTTCCACCGGGCAGGGAAGACGGAAATCCCAAGATTGCGTGCGTGGTCCAGCACCGACGGATCCAGTTCCCGGTTGAGCATCCGGGCGATCAGGGTGGGCTCGGCGGCGATGGCGTCCAGAAGCCGTGCGGAATCCTTGGCGGAAAGCGGCGGTACCGTGATCGTCACCTGGTAGGGACGTGGCCGGGAGCCCTGTATCTGGGCGTGGATCGTCCCGGCCCTGACGACAAGATCCTTGACCGCTCCTTTGTTCGCGTAGGTCCGCCCGCGCGGCAGACGATTGTCGTAGTCGATGTGTGTCAGGGCATTGAGCCATTGCTCGCCCCACCACGTTCTACCGAAGGACTGTCGCACCACTGGCCGGGCCTCCTTCAATGCTCGGTGGATTTTCCGATCTGAGGGGAATCCGCTATCCAAATCAGTGCCATTCCCCGGCGCCGGATCAAAGCGCCCCGCTGCCTCCAGTTCCTCCATCGGCAGCCCGTACTCGGCCATCTGGGCCTGGATCCAGCGAATCGCGTTCGCCCGCTGATTTCTTTCTGTCATTGCTACCGTCGTCGCTGTCGTTGCCGTCATCCGGGGGGCAGCAGGTGCCCTCTGTTCTTTGTCCTGCTCATGCGCTTGAGCAAGGCCGTCAATTGGCCGGGGTAGGCTGGCGCCCACGGCTCAGCTGATGCAATCGCCCCGATCAGCGCACGGTACTCTCCATATTGATCGGCATTGAGCGCGGCGACAACTTTCGTGGCGAATAGTGCAGGGTCGACGCCTGCGTGGGCACTCACCTTGACCAGATCGGAGCAGGCCTCGTCAAAGATACCACTGACTTCCCATCCCTCTTCGGTCGTGCGTTCATAGACCGTTCCGGCCAGCGCGAAGAATTCCCACATCAGGTCGGGTGCGCGATCGGGGGCAGCTCCGGCAATAGAGGAGGCGATGGCCACCCGGATGGCATCGAGCTCCGCTGCCAATTCGCTGAGCTGTTCCGCGTCGAGAAACGACGTTTGCGCGCCGAGTTCACTGATCCATTCGCGGACGGCAGCGACCATGTTCTCGCCGTGGGGGGCGGCCAGCTCAAATCGCAAGCGACGCCGTAGACGGGGATGCGTCCTGGCCAACTCGGCCAGCACCGTCCCCTGGCGCTCCGGTTTGATCGTCGCCACGGCTTTGACATCAATTTCATCGTCGATCGACAACAACTCCCTCCCTCAAAATTCCCCGGATGCAACCGAGCACACCGGACACGCGCGACGGCCGTTGCTGCGTGAGATCGAGGCACGAGGTAAGCAAGCTCCGTCCGCGACAGCGCAATGGCTCTCTGGATTCCGAATGCGTAACCTTGATCGCGCCAGTAGTGCCAGTCCGCGACCGCAACGCGCGTCGGCTTGTCGCCGTTCACCGGATCGATCTGGGCTAGGGGCGCCACCACGTCGCATTCGCCCCACCGAACCTAGGCAAAAATGCCGACCCGGCGGAGATCTTCATGAGCGAGTCCGGTGACCAAGACGTGTTCGCCGATGGGCAGCGGCGAGGAGTCCATCGCCTTGCGAACACTGGCTTTGAATGGAAACGAGAACTCTTCTTCCAGGTAGCAGTACCACGATAGCGCACGCTCCTCCTCGGTAGACGCGTCGACGACGATTTCCATCTCGATGCGATGCTCACGTTGCGCGTTGAGCTTTAGCTTGGCCATGATGTCGTTCGATAACCGCCTGCGCGCGAGGCGCGTTCCAACTCGGCCCCGAATTCGGTATACAACTCCGCCAACTGGCGGTCAGGCCGCTTGCGCCAGCGCCTTGTGCCCTGCAACTCTTCAACATAGCCGCGGGTGCTTTCCATCTTGCGCCTGCCGAGAACTCAGCCCACAGCGGTCTCTAGCGCAGCTTCGTATTGCCCCAGGCAAGCCATGCCATTCATCCGTGAGCGCTGCAGTAGCGTCCGTTGCGCTCGCGCTCG